>CAJAOB010000129.1 GCA_903941205.1 uncultured Burkholderiales bacterium
GTGTCGATGCTGGTGCAAGCCGACCGCTTTGGCACCAGCCTGGCCGAATCGCTGCGGATTCAATCCGAAGTCATGCGCACCAAGCGCATGCAGCGCGCCGAGGAAATCGCAGCCAAGGTGCCCGTGAAAATGCTGATCCCGCTGGTATTTTTTATCTTTCCCTCGCTTTTGACGGTACTGATCGGGCCGGCGGTCATCCAGATTGCAGCCATCTTCGCCAAGTAACCCAAAATGCCTGCCTCCGGATGCCACTGAATCGCCCGGATAATCGCGGGGACGCGCCGACCGTCGATGGACAAGATCCAGAGCAGCGCTCGCAAGCCCTTGACTCCAACCCAAACAACCGAACCAAAGAATTACGCCATGACTTCACTGAGCCTTCAAACCGCCAACACCATTATTTCTGCCGCCCTGGCCCACTCGGCCAAGGCCGGTTACAAGCCCATGGGCGTGGTCGTGATTGACGACGCCGGCAACGTCAAGGCAGCCCAGCGGGAAGACGGCGCCAGCATGTTCCGGCTGGATGTCGCCACCGGCAAGGCCTGGGGCGCAGTCGGCATGGGCGCATCAAGCCGGGTGCTGGCCCAGCGCGCTAAAGACAATCCCAACTTCTTCACCACGCTGGCCGCCACCTCGCAGGGCAAGTTTTTGCCGCAGCCGGGCGCGGTGCTGATCCTCAACGCCCAAGGCGAGGTGATAGGCGCCGCTGGCGCCAGTGGTGGCACGGGCGACGAAGACGAAGCCATTTGCATCGCCGGTGTTGAAGCCGCCGGCCTGCGGGCGGGCTGAATGCCGGCCCGGGGGTGATTGACGCTGGCGCGCAAAGCGCCGACATTTGCCGATGGAACTTTCGTTTTCTCTACGCAACAGCAGGAAAGGCCCGTCCACCATGCAAATCAGTTTGCTTTATGTCAGTCGTTCGGTCGGTCCGCAAACCACCACCGTCACCGAGTCCATCCTGAAGACTGCGCATGCCCATAACAAGGCACACGGCATCACCGGGGTGCTGTGCCAGGGGCAAGGTCTTTTTCTGCAACTGCTCGAAGGCGAGCGCAGCAAGGTCAACCGCCTTTTTGGGCGAATCATGGCCGACTCGCGCCACAAGGACGTCGAGTTGCTTCATTTCGAAGAAATCAGGCAGCGGCGCTTTGGCGCTTGGTCCATGGCGCATGTGGAGCTCTCGGCGCTGGACCCGATGATCCAGCTCCAGCATCCCGAGTTCGACCCGTACTCGGCCTCGGGGCCGGTCATGATGGCGCAGCTCAGCGAACTGCTCCGCGCGGGCCTGCCCATCAGCCCACCCTAAGCTGACAATGCGCTGCCAAGGCCAGTCGCACGCTTTTGCAACGCTGGATCGCGCTCAAACGGCGCTACACATCACGAGGCAACTGTCGTGAAATTTGTCATCCTGGCGCCCCTGAACGTTCGAACCGGCGGGCCTGAAGCGTGCTTTCAGTTGTCGGACACGATGATCCGCTCGGGCTTCGATACCCGGATGTGGCTGATCAATCACCCTGTCGACATTCCCGTCTTCAGGGGACTGCTAAAGCAAGGGGCCCTGCTGGCCCAAAATACCCTCACGGTACCGGAAAACCAAAATACAGTAGGTGAATACAGGCACTACCAAACCA
>CAJAOB010000130.1 GCA_903941205.1 uncultured Burkholderiales bacterium
GCGTCTGGGTTGGTCTGGGTCTTTTGCCCAGCAACAGCAAAGCCGCGCAGCGCAATGACCTGAACTACCTGGGTTCTTCCATGGGTGCCATGTCCCAGGCGCCGTCGGACGCCGGCGCCAGCGAAATGCTGCCGGGTGACCTGCTGACTGCGCAGGCCTTTGGCGCGCGCGTGGCGGCGGTGACGGCGCGCTTCAAGCCAGCCTGAAGGCGCGCGTCAAGGGCGGGCTTGAGTCGGGCCTCGGGTCGGTAAGGCCGGTGGAGCCCCCAGCGGCCGGGAGGGGGCAGGTCCTTGCGGCCTGATCCCCGCGTTTAAGATTCGCCATGCGAATTTTCACCCTGCTCCCCTGGCAAGACTGGCTGGCGATTGTCTGGTTCTTTGGCTGCTGGCTGACCTACTCTTGGTTTGCGCGTCACGAAAGCATCAGGCGCCCTTCGATCCTGCGCGCGACCAACCGCTACCGCCATTACTGGATGCTGCAAGCGACTGCTCGCGACCCGCGGGTGCTGGACGGCATCATCACGCAGAACCTCTCGAGCACGCCGGCGTTTTTTTCCTCGACCACCATCATCATCATCGGCGGCTTGTTCGCGCTGCTGGGCACCACCGACCGGGCCAGTGAGCTGGTGCGCGAAATTCCGTTTGCGGTGCAAACCTCGGTGCTGATTTTTGACTTGAAGGTGCTGCTGATGATCGGCATCTTCGTGTATGCGTTTTTCCGCTTTAGCTGGGCGATGCGCCAGTACACCTTTGCGGCCCTGCTGATTGGCTCCTTGCCAGCGCCCGAGGATTTTGCTTCCGCCAAGTTTGACCGGGAGGCCTTTGCCACGCGTTCGAGCCGCATGGTCGGTCTGGCCGCTGAGACATTTAATGATGGTTTGCGGGCTTATTACATGAGCTTTGCGCTCATGGCCTGGTTTTTTTCAACGCCTGCTTTTGTGGTCGCCACGGCGGTGCTGGTGCTCATCTTGTACAACCGGGAATTCCACTCCGACGTGCTTCAGGTGCTCAAGGACTGAGTCCCGTTTGCCGCGCGTGACCTCGACCCGGCGGTGCGCCTGATGACGCGGAGCAAGCGCCTTGCTGGTGCCTCAGGCCTTGCGTCACAAACCTGACTCAGGCAGTGCCAGGTTTTCGGACCACTGGGCCAAAAACCGCAGCACAGTCAACAAGGTTATTCGAGCGTCGCGCCGGTGGCCTTGATGACCTTGCCCCAGCGCTCGATCTCCTCGGCGATATAGCCGCGAAACTGTTCCGGGCTGCTGCCCACGGGCAGGGCGGCTTGCGCGTTCAGGGTGGCGCGCACCTCCGGCAGCGCCAGAATTCGGGTCGTTTCCTGGTGCAGGCGGGCGATCACGGCGGGCGGCGTTCCGGCTGGCGCCATCAGACCGCTCCAGGAACTCACTTCGAAGCCGGCCACGCCCGCCTCGATCAGGGTCGGCACCTCGGGCAACTGCGGCAGCCGCTGCGTGCCGGCCACGGCAAGCACCCGCAACTTGGGATTTTTGGCCTGCGGTATGGCCGACAAGGAGGTCACGAAACTCATGCTGACCTCTCCTGAAAGAAGCGCGTTCAGGGCCGGTGCCGTTCCTTTGTAAGGCACGTGGATCATGTCCAGGCCCGCATGCATCTTGAGCAACTCGCCGCCCAGGTGCGGGGAGCCGCCATTGCCCGACGAGGCAAACGACAGCGTACCCGGTTTGGCCTTGGCCAGGGCCATGAGTTCATTCACCGTTTTGGCGGGTACGCCGGCATTGACGATCAGCACGCTGGGCGAAGCCACCAACTGTGTGATGGGAGCAAAACTGCGCAAGGTGTCGTAGTTGAGCTTTTTGTAAAACGTCATGTTCGTGGCGTTGGCAATCGTGCCCAGCAGCAGGGTGTGACCATCGGGCTTGGCACGCGCGACTTCGTCGGAGGCGATATTCGAGCTGGCGCCTGCCTTGTTCTCAACAACGACGCTTTGCCCCAGCGCGTCCTGCAAGCGCGTGGCAATCAGCCGCGCAATGATGTCGGTCGGGCCGCCCGGCGCGTAACCCACCAGCAGCCGGATTGGCTGTGTCGGGTAGTTGGCGCTCCCGGTTTGCGCACCCGCCGGTGCCGCCAGCGCGAGCAAACTCAGGGTCAGGGCGGCGGTCCAGTGGCGTCTGTTGACCCGGGAGTTCAGGGCGGTGGCGGTGGCTTGGTGCGGGCAGCGATTCATGGGAGTCTCCGGTTTTGTTTTTTAGTGGCAATTTAAAAAAGGGGCGGTGGCGCGGGCGGTGAAAGCGCAAGCGTGGAATAGCTCAAGAGCTGAAGATCGCGCCAAGCACTCAGGGCCGGCGGTACCGCATGCCCAGCGCGGCCGCCTGGCGCTCTTCGTAGGCCAGGAACTCCGGCGTGATGTGGTCGCCCCGCACGCCGCCCCGGACTGCGCCCGGACGGCGGTCGCCGAAGTAGCTTTCCCACTCCGGCGGCAAAGGCTGCGAGCCCGGCACCGCCAGCCACAGCCGCAGCAGATGGCGTTTGCGCTCGGGCTCTTCGTGGTCTTCAAAATGGGTGCGTGAATGAATGACGGCGTAGTTGTTGAGCAGTTGCAGGTCGCCGCGTTCTAGCGTCATCGAGTAGCAGTAGCGCGGGTCTGGCAGCAGCATATCGAGCAGATCCAGCAACTCGGTTTGCTGTGCTGTCAGCCGCGGCACTTCCTCGAAGTCGCGCTGTGCGGCGACGATGTTCTTGCGGTTGGTGCGAAACGCGAAATGCGCCGGGTCACTGCCCAGAATCGGGCAGGTATAAAAAGCCGGACGACCCGGTCCGCCGGCGCCCTGGTAGCTGTGATGAAAGGCTTGCTGCATCACCGCCAGCAGGTCGGGCCGGCTGCGCCTGATTTCATCGACCACGCCGATGGAGCTGCTGACCATGCTGGTGCCGCCTTGCTTGGCCGTTTGCAGGCACATGAGGGCTACCACGTCGCAGGAGTCCACATGAAAGTCCAGCCCGGCATTGGTGTTGTACCCGCGCCCGTTCTTGACCTTGTAGCTGCCACCCTCATCGCGCACGTCGTTCATCACCTGACTGGCCTGGTTTTGCGTGCGCGCCACGCCGACATGCAGCCCCAGCCCCCAATGCAGCAGGCGGGCGTCGGCGGCGCTCCAGCGCTCCACCGGAAAACCCTTGAGCAGCGAGAAGCCGAAACCCGTCTGGGTGGCCCCGAAGGCTTGCCGGAGCGCCGACGCTGCCGCTGAGTTCAGGGGGAAATCATCTGAAGTGAGGGAGAAAAGGGGCTTGTCCGCCGACTTGGCGTGCAGTAGCGCTGCATGAAAGCCTTCAACGGCGGTGTCATCAAGCCGAATGATCCAGCTTTGATCGATTTGCAGTTCGGCGGGTGACCAGGCGCGGGGTGGCGCGGGTCTTGGGTTGATGAGATCGTGCTCCAAATCGGCTTTCCGAGGCTGTTGCTATCTAGAGCCAGAAGTCTATGTCATGAGCGGCCGCCCCCCGTTTTGAGCTGCCCAGGCCTTGCCCTGATCGTTTCACGGAGTAACTTTTTTCAGCGTTTTTCGGCTCATCTGTTAACGCTGAATCAACTGCTTACACATGGCCTGTTTTCCTACACCTGCGTGGGACGGTTCCTACTAGCATCCGACCCAACGCTGAGTTCGGGCCCTGACGATAAAGGGCACTCCCCGTGACAAGAGCGCGTATTTCGTTGCCTGCTTGCACGACCCAGTCCTGACTGGGCCATTCCTGCACCCGGTGAATTTTCATTAAATGGGAGATTATGAGATGCCTATCAACCTGAAGACCATGCAAACGCCCGCTGCCTTCACACCTAAACACGCCGGCTCGCCGGCACACTCGCAACGTTCAGGCTCAGTGCCTGGTCACTGCCTGGCCCCGCTGTCGTCGGCGACCCCGACGGCGCAGACCGCGGCAATACGCTCTGCGCGTGTCAGACGCGCCGGTTTCAAGTTCAAGGCGCTGACCCTGGCAGCGGTGCTCTGCGCCGGCCAGGCCGCCAGCGCCGTCGAAATTGCGCCTTATTTTCAGAGCTGGAGCGCCGGCACCCTGGTAGGCGCCAAACAGACCGCCGGCCTGAACAGCGCCACGCTGGCTTTTGGCATCACGCGCGGCAGCTGCGTGCTGGACCAGTCCCTGCTCGACAAACTGCCGGATGCGCGCAACTACGCCGCAGCCGGCGGCAAGTTGATCATCTCCATGGGCGGCGCTGATGGCATTTATGCCGAGGTGGCTTGCAGCGACGACCAGTTGTTTGCCCTGCTGGAAAAGCTGATGGTGGACTCGGGGACGCGGCGCATCGACTGGGATGTCGAGGGCTCTCAACTGCTCAACACCGACGCAACGGCACGCCGAAACCGCGTGCTGGTGCGATTGCAGGCCAAGTACCCTGATCTCTACACCTCTTTCACGCTGCCGGCCTGGCTTCTCGGTCTGAGTGCTGACGGATTGAACTTGATTCGCACGGCGGCGGCGGCGGGCGTTCGCATCAGCATGGTCAACGCGATGACCATGACTTTTGGCGTGAACAACATCAACACCATGGTGTCGCCGGCGACCGTGGGTCAAGCTTCAATCGTGGCCTTCAAGGCCGTGGCCAACCAGCTGGCGCCGATTTTTCCGACCAAGACCCGGGCTGAATTGCACGCCATGATGGGCATGACGCCGATGATCGGCATCAACGACGACCCTACCGTCTTCACGCTGGCCGACGCGCAAAACATCGCCAACTTTGCCAAAGAAAATGGCATCGGGCTGCTGTCTTACTGGTCGTTCCAGCGCGATCGCTACCAGGCCACCTCGGGCATGGGACCGGTCAATACCTACAGCGGCGTCGCCCAGGCGGATTACCAGTTCCTGAACATTTTCAAGACGGCTGAGACGGCTGCGCCAGCACCGGCGCCAGCACCAGCACCCGCACCCGCACCGGCACCGGCACCGGCACCCGCACCCGCACCGGCACCGGCACCGGCACCGGCACCGGCACCGGCACCGGCACCGGCACCGGCGCCAGCACCAGCACCAGCACCAGCACCAGCACCAGCACCAGCACCAGCACCAGCACCGGCCTGTACCTACGCGGCCTGGGTGCAGGGCAAGTATTAC
>CAJAOB010000131.1 GCA_903941205.1 uncultured Burkholderiales bacterium
CCCAACTACAACACCATGGGACTGGCCAAGGCCAGTCTGGAAGCGTCCGTGCGTTACCTCGCCGAATCGCTGGGACCGAAAGGCATGCGCGTCAACGGCATCAGCGCGGGCCCGATCAAGACGCTGGCCGCCAGCGGGATCAAGGGTTTCGGCAAAATTCTGAGCGTCGTGGCAGAAGCCTCGCCAATTCGCCGCAACGTGACGATTGAAGACGTCGGCAACGTCGCTGCGTTTTTGCTGAGCGACCTGGCCGCAGGCGTCAGTGCCGAGATCACCTACGTCGACGGCGGGTTCAGCCATGTGGTGGGCGGCATCGCAGAACCTTCCGACGCGGCTTGATTTGTTGCGCGCGCTACCATTTTGGGCGCGCTTCCAAGCGGCTAGGTGCTGTGATCAGCCTTCGAGCCCCGCCTTTTGCGCGGTCCACGCATTTGCATCACCTGAAGTGAACGTGGGTGATCTTCAAACCCCAACTGCTTGGGGTCAAGCTGGCATCCAAGCGTCAACCAAAACACCCGAATAACCCGCCTCAGCGGACACTCTAATGTTTGAAATGGATTTGTGTGGCGCAAATGCGCCTGGCGCGAACGGCCGCTTGTAATGCCCTGAGGGCGTATCTAGACTGACTTCAGGTGACGGAAAAAGACCGAGCCTCAAGTACTGAAAACGCTTTGCAACCGACCAAGGTCAAGGCGATTTCAGCCGTCAAGAAGCGCACTTCCAGCGCGCACCTACGAAGCGAGCGCCATCATGCCCCCCAAATCCAATCCTGAACCCAGCCTTGGCTCCCCAATCCCTTTGGGCGTAGAAACGCGGCGCCAGATACTGGCACTTGCCCTGTTGTTCGCGCCTGCGTGGCCGATTTCCGCGGCGCAAGGTGGTCCGCCGCTGATGCTGGCCAAGATTTATCACCCCGGCATACCTTTGCAGAACTATTGGGTGAGCGAAAAATACGACGGTGTGCGCGGCTACTGGGACGGCGAGAAACTGCTCACGCGAGGCGGCGAACGCATTGCGGCACCTGCCTGGTTTGTGGCCGGCTGGCCAGCGGTGCCGCTGGATGGCGAGCTTTGGGCGGGCCGCGGGCAGTTTCAAAAGGCGGTGTCAACCGTTCGCCAGCAAACACCTGATGACGAGTCTTGGCGCGGAATCCGCTTCATGGTGTTTGACCTGCCCGCACAAGGCGGAACCTTCACCGATCGCCTGTCCGCGCTCGCGCTGGTGCTTCAAAAAATCGAACAGCCCTGGGTGCAGGCCGTCACGCAGTTCAAAGTCGCCAGCCACATGGCACTCAACAAGCTGCTAATTGAGACAGTCAAAGCTGGCGGTGAAGGCTTGATGCTGCATCGCGGCGCATCGCTTTACCAGGGCGTTCGAAGCGACGACCTTTTGAAGGTAAAGACCTACGAGGACACCGAAGCTCGGGTTATTGAACATGTGCCGGGCCAGGGCAAGTACGCCGGCATGCTGGGCGCATTGCTGGTGGAGATGCCGGCCGAAAACGGCCGCCCGGGGAAGCGCTTCAAGATAGGTGCCGGTCTGAGCGACGAGCAACGCCGCGCACCGCCCGCAATAGGCAGCACCGTGAGCTACCGCTTTCGTGGTTTCAATGACAGCGGCCTGCCGCGCTTTGCCACGTTTTTAAGGGTACGGGACCCTGTCGAACGATGAAACCTGGGAGCAAATATGCGCGAGAGCTGTGAAAGCGCTTTTTTGGCACCGCTGGACCCCGGAGACACAGGGCACAAAACCAGCAAGTGCCCAAGCACGGACTCCACTGCTCAGCCGCGCCACTTACGTCTTCACGCAGTCAGCGAAATACCGCTTCCTGCCCTTGGTGTCCTCCTCCTCCACCAGACCATGAATATCGGTCTCAAAACCCGGACATTGGGCATTGAACTCGCGCGCGAATTTCAGGTAGTCGACAATTTTCTTGTTGAACACTTCACCCGGAATCAAGAGGGGAATGCCGGGCGGGTAAGGCGTCACCAGGCCTACCGTGATGCGGCCCTCGAGGTGATCGATCTCGATCCGCTCGGTGGTGCGGTGCGCGATGTGGGCGTAGGCGTCGCTGGGCTTCATGGCCGGCTGCAGATCGCTCAGGTACACCTCGGTTGTCAGGCGGGCAATGTCGTACTTGGCGTAAAGCGTGTGGATATGCTGGCACAGATCGGCCAGTCCCATGCGCTCGTACTTGGGGTACTTCTGGCAAAACTCCGGCAGGATGCGCCACATCGGCTGGTTCTTCGCGTAATCGTCCTTGAATTGCTGCAATGCCGTCAGCAGCGTGTTCCAGCGGCCTTTGGTGATGCCGATGGTGAACATGATAAAGAAACTGTACAGCCCCGTTTTCTCCACCACCACGCCATGCTCGGTCAGGAACTTGGTGACGATGCTTGCCGGAATCCCGGTCTTGGCGAATTTGCCATTCAGGTCCAGGCCGGGAGTGACGATGGTGGACTTGATCGGGTCCAGCATGTTGAAGCCGGTCGCCATCTGGCCAAAACCGTGCCAGTTGCTGGCACCATTTTTAGCCGTCTTGGCGCTGCGCGACTCTCCCTTGATGATCCAGTCCTCAGCCAGGCCGATGCCTTCTTCAACGAGTTTGTCAGGTCCCCAGACCTTGAACCACCAGTCGTCGCCATATTCCTCGTCGATCTTGCGCATGGCGCGGCGAAAGTCCAGCGCCTCGGCAATGCTTTCCTCGACCAGCGCAGTGCCACCGGGCGGCTCCATCATGGCCGCGGCCACATCGCAGCTGGCGATGATGCTGTATTGCGGCGAGGTCGAGGTGTGCATCAGGTAGGCCTCGTTGAAGAGGTGCCTGTCGAGTTTGATGTTCTGCGAGTCCTGCACCAGCACATGGCTGGCCTGGCTGATGCCGGCCAACAGCTTGTGAATCGACTGGGTCGAGTAAACCACCGCATGCTTGGGGCGGATGCGGTTTTTGCCCATGGCGTGGTAGGTGCCATAAAACGGGTGAAAAGCCGCGTGGGGCAACCAGGCTTCGTCAAAGTGCAGGTTGTCGATGAAACCGTCAAGCATGCCCTTGATGGTCTCGGTGTTGTACAAAACGCCGTCGTAAGTCGATTGCGTCAGCGTCAGCACGCGAGGCTTGACCTTGGCCGCGTCCACGCCCTTGAGCAGCGGATTGGCCGCGATCTTGGCGCGAATGGCTGCAGGTTCAAATTCACTTTGCGGAATCGGTCCGATGATGCCAAAGTGGTTGCGCGTCGGCTTGAGAAAGACCGGGATCGCGCCCGTCATGATGATGGCGTGCAGGATCGATTTGTGGCAATTGCGGTCGACCACGACCACGTCGCCGGGGGCTACCGTGTGGTGCCAGACCATCTTGTTCGAGGTGCTGGTGCCATTGGTCACAAAAAAGCAGTGGTCGGCATTGAAGATACGCGCAGCATTGCGCTCACTCGCGCCAATCGCGCCGTCGTGGTCCAGCAACTGACCGAGTTCCTCAACGGCGTTGCAAACGTCCGCGCGCAGCATGTTCTCGCCAAAGAACTGGTGAAACATCTGGCCCACAGGGCTTTTCAAAAACGCCACGCCGCCCGAATGACCCGGGCAATGCCACGAGTAGGAACCGTCTTCCGCGTAATCGAGCAGAGCCTTGAAAAACGGGGGCTGAACGCCTTCAAGGTAGCTCTTGGCTTCGCGAATAATGTGGCGCGCCACGAATTCGGGCGTGTCCTCGAACATGTGGATAAAACCGTGCAGTTCCCGCAAGATGTCATTGGGAATGTGGCGCGAGGTCTTGGTCTCGCCATAGACGTAAATCGGCACATCAAGATTCTTGCGCCGCACTTCGGCGATGAAATGCCGCAAGTTGAGCACCGCAGGGTCGAGATCCGGACCGGGCGTGAACTCTTCATCGTCGATCGACAAAATGAAAGCGCTGGCGCGACTTTGCTGCTGCGCAAACTGCGTCAGGTCACCGTAACTGGTGACGCCGAGCACTTCGAAGCCCTCGGTCTCAATGGCTTGGGCCAATGCGCGAATCCCCAGACCCGAGGTGTTTTCAGAACGGAAGTCTTCATCAATGATGACGATGGGGAAGCGAAATTTCATGGTATGCGGGGAGGGGCGAGCCGGACCCGAGGGTTGGGATGCGTTTAAAAGAGCGAAGTGTACGGAATTAATTCCCTGCGCCTGGCCCGACCGTGCGTTTGCCGCAGAATAAGGCACACAACAGGAGTAACGCAATGACAGAAGTAACCCTTTGGTGGCTACTTGCAGGTGGCGCGGTGGTCGCCGAGCTGCTCACCGGCACTTTTTTCCTGCTGATGATCAGCCTCGGCTTCGCCGCTGCAGCACTCTCGGCCACGGCGGGCGCCAACACGGCCACCCAATTGGTGGTTGCCGCCCTCACCGGTGGCGGCGCGGTGATCGCCTGGTACTTCGTCAAGCAAGCGCGCAAAGCCGGGCAAAAGCCGGGCGACGATGCAGAACTCAACCTGGACATCGGCGAAACCGTGATGGTCAACGACTGGTCGCCAGACGGCACTTCCAGCGTCAAATACCGAGGTGCCAACTGGACCGCCCTGCACCGGGCCGGCGTGCAAGCCCTGCCGGGGCCGCACCGTGTCGTCGAAGTGCTAGGCACACGCCTGGTCGTCGAAAAAATTCCGTGATCCGGTTCCCGACCCACTCTTGCGCCGCCGCCCTTTAGCAGGCGCCGCCGGTGCCCAAGCCAAACCCAGCGCACAACCTCCAACCACATTCCACAGCCCAAGAAAGTCCCCATGGAAATTGCCGTCCTCCTCCTCATCATCGCCATCTTGTTCATCAGTCGCTCCGTCAAGGTCGTGCCCCAGCA
>CAJAOB010000132.1 GCA_903941205.1 uncultured Burkholderiales bacterium
AACACCACGGCCACGGTGCGCGGCCGGCCCGTCAGCGTCAAGGCCCAGACCAGCAAGGCCAGCAGCACCAGCAAACCGAGCAAGGCGCCCGCGCCGTCAATGCCGCTTTGCTGGCCCAGCACCCAGACCAGCCAGACCACGGTGGCAAACATCGGAAAAGCCATCAACTGCCTGAAGCCCAGCATCCAGGCGCCGGGCCGCGGCATGGCGCGCGCCACGGCGGGCACGGCGCTGGCCAGCGCATACGGCAGCGCCATGCCCAGGCCAATGGCGCCAAACACGCTCAGCGCCTGCACCGCCGGCAGCCCCAGCGCCAGCCCGAGCGAAGCGCCCATGAAAGGCGCGGTGCAGGGCGACGCCACCGCGGTGGCCAGCACGCCCGACAAAAAGGCGTCGATGGTCGGGTTCTTGGCTTGCAGGCTGGCCAGCCGGCTCGGCAAGAGCTGGCCAAACTCAAACAGGCCCGCCAGGTTCAGGCCCAGCAAGGTGAACAGCGCCGCCAGCGCCGCCACCACCGCCGGGCTTTGCAATTGAAAGCCCCAGCCGAGTTGCTCGCCCGCCGCGCGCAGCCCCAGCAGCAAGGCGCCCAGCGCCAGAAAAGACAAGACCACGCCCGCCGTGTAGGCCGTGCCAGAGCGCAGCCGGTCGGCGCGTTCCTTGATCTGCACAAAACTCACCATCTTGATGGCCAGCACCGGAAACACACAAGGCATCAGGTTAAGAATCAGCCCGCCCACAAAAGCACCTAAAAGCGCAGCCAGCCAGCCCAGCGGTGGGCCGGCGGGCGCGTTCAGCGGCGCTGTAGGGGTTGTGGGCGCCGTGTTGGCCTTGAGCGCCGCCTCCAGCGCAGCCGGCACCGCGACCGGCGGGGCCACGGGTGGCCAGTCGCCCTTGACGGGCAAGTCGATGCGCCAGGCTTGCCGCCCCGCGTCAGCGCCCTGGGCTGGCGCCAGCACCACCGGCAGGCCGGCGGGACTTTCGCTGCGCTGGGCCGACAGCGGCACTTGCGCCGTCCACAGCGCGCCCTGCCAGCTTTGAGTCATGGCCGCGGCCGGCTCGGTCACGCCGCCGGTTTCCGGAAAAAACGCCAGCGTCTTGCCTTGCAGCGCGGCCGGCAAACCGGCCACCGACACCCGCAAGGCCTTGGCCGTGACGTCCACCTCGATCTGGCCGCTGCCGCCCTTGAGCGCGCGCGGGCTCGCCGCAAAAGCCGCTTCAAAAGCCGCGCCGGCGCCAGCGCTTGAACTGCGCACCGGCACGCTCAGCGCAAATTCGCCTTCTTGCGGAATGCACTCCTTGCGGCAAACCAGCCACGAGGCCTTGAGCTTGATCTCGAGCTTGTCGCCCGCAAAACCGGGGGCTACCGTCACCGGCACCGGCAGCAGCACCGTGCCTTCGTAGCCGTAGTTGGCCAGGTTGCCAATCGGAATCTTTTTCGGCGTCGGCCAGGCGACGTCACCGGCTGTGACGCCGGCCGGCAGCGTCCATTCCAGCACCGTCGGTAAGCCCGAGTCGCCCGGGTTTTTCCAGTAGGTGTGCCATTCAGGCTGGTGCGCCAGTTGCAGACCCAGCCAGACAGGCTGCCCTGCCGCCACACCCCGCGGCGCGTGGGCCAGCAACTCGGCGCGCACTTCCGGGGTGCTGACCACGCTGCTGGCGCTGGCGGCACTGCGGCCGCCCAGGTTCAGGGCGCTGCCCGAAGCCGGCCACTGCGCCCCCGCCGGCAGGCTGAAAGCGCCGCCCAGCAAAGCCGCTGCCGCCAGCACGCTGAAAACCCGCAAGCCGAGCGCGCTCATGCCGCAAACCCCAGCACCACGCGGCGCAGCATGGCGCCTTTTTTCTCTATCTTGGTCACCAGCACCGCGCCAATCTCGGCCGTGTTGCCCACATGCGTGCCGCCGCAAGGCTGAAAGTCGATCAAGCCGGCATCGTCCGGGCCTGGCCCCGTGTCAATGCGCACCGTGCGCACGCTGCCACTGCCGCGCGGCGGCTGCACGCTCATGCTTTTGACCAGCGACGGGTTGGCATCGAGCTCGCTGTCTGAAATCGCGCCCACCTGCACCGGCACCGCCGCCGCCACCAGCCGCGCCAGCCCGGCGTTCAGGGTTTCCTTGTCCAGCGCCTCGCTCATATTGAAGTCCAGCCGCGCGTAGTCCGGCGTGATTGAGCAGCCATTGACCAGCTGCGGCACCAGGTGACACAGCAAATGCGTGGCCGTGTGAAAACGCATCAGCTTGTGCCGCCGCGCCCAGTCAATGCGCGCCGTGACCACCGCGCCAACCTGCAAGCCCTCGGACAGGTATTCAGGCAAGGTTTCAGGCAAGGCCAGCACATGCCAGATCGCCTGGGTGGCCACGCCTTCTGCGTCCTTGGCTTTGCGCGTGTCGGTCACGGCCACTTCCTGCCCGTTCGCCAGCACCAGCACCCCCGCATCACCGGCCTGGCCGCCGCCCAGGGGGTAAAAAACCGTCTGGTCCAGCACCAGGCCATCGGGCGTGATCGCCAGCACCGTGGCGCTGCATTCGCGGCGGTAAGCGTCTTGTCTAAATAGGGGAAGGGTCATGTCGCTCATGATAAAGCGCAGCCTCTGGCCCCTGGCGCCTGCGGGCTTGGCCCCGGCCCGGCTTGCAAGTCGCAAAATACGTCCATGACCCCGGTTTTCCCATCGCCCGCCCTGCGTGGCGGCCTGCTGGCTTTGCTGGCGGCGCTGCTGTTTGGCCTGAGCACGCCGCTGGTGCAGCACTTTGGTCAGGGGCTGGGCGCTTTTTCTACAGCCGCGCTGCTGTATGCCGGCGCGGCGCTGGTCGGCCTGGCCCTGCGCCAGCCGCCAGGGCGCGAAGCCCGCGTGCGGCGCAGCGACCTGCCGCGCCTTTTGGCCATGGCCGCTTTGGGCGCCGTCATCGGACCGGTGGCGCTGGCCTGGGGCTTGCAGCGCACCAGCGGCTCCAGCGCGTCGCTCATGCTCAGTCTCGAAGCTGTTTTCACGGTGCTGCTGGCCTGGCGCCTGTACGGCGAAACCATGGACCGGCGCGTCGCCCTGGCCATGCTGCTCTTGCTGGCCGGCGGTTTGGCGCTGGTGCTTGAACAAGGCCTGAGCGGCCGCGCGCAACTGCTCGGGCTGCTGGCCGTGCTGGCCGCCACGGCCGCCTGGGGCATTGACAACACCCTCTCGCGCGGCGTGGCCGAGCGTGACCCGGCGCAAGTGGTGCTGCTCAAGGCGGCCCTAGGCGCCATGGCCAGCCTCGCGCTCGCTCGCCTGGCCGGCGAGCCCTGGCCCAGCGCCCGGCCGGCGCTGGCCTTGCTGGCCGTGGGCGCCGCGGGCTACGGCCTGAGTCTGCGCTTGTACCTGCTGGCCCAGCGCGAATTTGGCGCCGGCCGCACCGGTTCGGTGTTCGCCTTCGCTCCTTTCATAGGCGCGCTTGCCGCTCTGGCCATGGGCGAGCGCGCCAGCAGCTGGATGCTGGCCGCCGGCGGCGCGCTGATGCTGCTGGGCGTGCTGCTGCACCTGGCCGAATCGCATGGGCATGAACACACGCACGAAGCCCTGGCCCACGAACACGCCCATTCGCATGACCCCAGCCACGCCGACGGCCACCACCTGCACAGCCACCCGGACATGCCCACAGGCCCGCACAGCCACTGGCACCAGCACGCACCGCAGCACCATGTGCATGCGCATGTGCCTGATGCGCACCATCAGCATCGGCATTGAGGGCCGGGTTGACCGGAGTTAATTGGGGCCAAGTTAATTGGGGTCAGGTTAATTGGGGTCAGAACCCGTTTTTTCGTTGACAGCCTCTGCTCTTTTTGATATCTTAAAGATATCAAATCATGAGGAGCCAAAAAATGAAAGTCGCAGCAGCCCAAATCGCCTTTCGTTACCGCCCACAGGACAGCGCAACCGGTGTGACCCGGACAACAGCCAAGCGCTTGGCTGAGGTACTTGGCGTTGATGAGACACAGGTGATTCACTTGGCCCTGCATGAGCTCGCCACCAAATTCCTGCCTCAATACGAGGCCGATGAAGGCGCTCTCACCAAAACCCAGCTCAATCAGCTTAAAAAGTCAGCACCCAAGCCCAAAGGCGGCAACACCCGCAGCAGTCTTTTTGAAGTGGAAAGCGCCTGATGCGTTGGTGGCCGGAACCAACAGCAGGCGAAATTGTCTGGTGTCACTTTCCCGACAGCATTCACCCCAAACCAAAGCCACGCCCTGGCCTCATCGTTTCGACCCAAGAAGACGATGAGGGGGTCATCTTTGTGAGCGTGGCCTATGGAACCAGCCAAAAAACGGATCGCATTTACAGCGGAGAGTTCCGGATTACCAAGCGTGAACATCCCGCCGCGTACACCAGCGCAGGACTGAGCTATGACACCAAGTTTGACTTGAAAAACGTCCTTGAGCTTCCGTTCAACGAGGCCTACTTCTCAGTCCCGCCCCATGCACCGCATGGACAAATCCCCAGACTTGGAACCCTGCATCCAAGCATGGTCAGGATTGCCGCCACTGCTTTTGCCGCGGCAAACAAATAAGCGCAATCGTGGCAACAAGCGCATGGGAAAATTGATAAGCCCGCAGGCCCGCACAGCCACTGGCACCAGCACGCACCGCAACACCATGTGCATCCGCATGTGCCTGATGCGCACCATCAGCATCCGCATTGAAGGCCGGGTTGACCGGGATGGCCCGTACCACTTGAATGATCACACGACAATTGGCCTCGGTGTCGGCACTCGACGGTGTCAGTGGTCACGCATCTTTTCATTCTCGCCAGCAAATTTTGAAGGCCAAAAAACATGTCTGCCGCTGCCGCCTTGATGCCCGCTATGGATGCGCCCGGTTTGCTTTTCTTTAAAGCATCGCTGGCCAACGCCCACTGCTTTTTGGAATACGGCTGTGGCGGAAGCACCGCTTATGCTGTCAATAAGACCGATCTCAAGGCGGTTATTTCTGTAGACACCTCGCTGGAATGGCTTGAAAAGGTCGCCCGATCTTTGTCAAGCCCCAAGGGCAGAGTTTTACTGAAGCACTGCGACCTGGGTCCGGTTGGCGACTGGGGAGCGCCGCTGAACAGAGACAGGTCTGAGCATTTCTGGCGGTACATGGTCACGCCCTGGGAGATTGCCAAAAAACACAATCTGGTGCCTGACGTGGTGTTGATCGACGGCCGATTCAGGGTCGCCAGCTTTCTCTACAGCCTCTTGAGCGCCAGAGCGGGCACCACCATCCTGTTTGACGATTACCTGGACCGGCCGCAGTACTTTGTCGTTGAAAGATTTTGCAGACTCAAAGAGCAGCATGGCCGCATGGGTGTCTTTCAGGTGCAACATGAATACGCGGTACCTGACATCGTTTCAGCGATTGCCGAATACGCCACGGTGTGGGCCTGAGGGTAAGGTTTTTTGGCGCCAGTTCCATGGGATCAACAGCCAATTTGGGGGCGGCTTCAAGCATCCAGTGCAACAAAGTTGGACCCGGTAATGGGTGGGTTGATCATTTCTGCTGGCTGAACGCAGCCCGCTGCGGCTTTAAAAGCGGGCCGTCGATGTACTGCGCCATCATCTCCACGTCCCGTTCGTTGACACCCAGTGACCGGAAGTTTTCTTGCCATCCATTCACCGCATAGGCAATCTGTTTGATCACCTCGACGGCTGAAACTTGGGTTAAACCAAAGGCCTGTGCTTCAGACAAGGCGTTCTCGATGGAGGACTCGGCTTCGCGCTTGCCCACCCGAAGTTGCTGTTGGCCAAGCCCCTGGACTGACGGCACCACATCGTATGCAGGCGAGAGGTCATAAAAGCCATCTTCCGCCCGGACGAAGGCGTGGTTCTTCTCATGGTCGTCCGTGTTGTCGATCAGAATGTTGAACACCATGCGCCGGAACAACTCTCTCTGGTGGGTGCGTATCGCATCAGCCCGCGCTATGCGCCGCATGCTCTGTGCCAGTTCGGGGTAGCCCATGGGCAGGCCCGCAGCCCGCAGCACCGTGTTGGCCGAGATCACATGCGATCGTTGCGCACCTGCGCGATCAAAGCGCTTGACGGCAACCGCATGTCGTCGCGGCAACTGCAGTGCCCGTGTTTCAGCCACATTGATGCCGCATTGAGCCGCCAGGCGCATGGTGGCGTGTTCCACGAGCTCGGTATTGAAGTCCTCCCCTTCGGAGAACTTCAGCACCCACTGCGCGCCCTCCATCTGTATGACCGACTTGGGACGGGCGCCCCCAAAGGAGGGGCCGGGCTTGACCAGTCTGGCCAACGATTCGCTGAGGTTCTCACCCACCAGAATGGCGGCGATGGCGCGTTCCATCTCCGGCAGCTTGTCCAGGCTGGCCAAGACGCCGTCGCTGCTGGGCTGGTAGTTGGCCGGGTCCAGCGACACGCCCAAGGCCCCGAAGCGGCTCTCGCCCCCAAAGTAGAGATATTCCAGCACCGACAGCCGGGCTGGTTTGTAGAGCTTGCGAATGACCCGCTCTCCCCAGCGGTCAGGGCGTGCATCGTCCACGGCACCCGCAGCCATGTCCCGCTCTTTGGGCAGGAACACACCGCGGGCCAGCGGCAGGTCTTCGCTCAGCGCGAAGCCGTTTTGAATCCAGGTTGGGTCATATTCGAGGCCGACTTTGCGCTTGCTTTCGGCTAGAAACAACTGACCGATCAGGCGTGGCAGACCGGCAGGGGCACCAAGCCACCACAAGCTCATGGAATCTTGGGGTTGATAGGCCTCAGCCATGGCGCTTTCTCCCCTTGGTCTGGATCACCAGCATCTCTTTGGCCAGCGCCTGCGTGTCGTTCTCTGGCGCGGCAAGATCGCGCAGCGCCTCATCCCGGCCCATGAGCCACAAAGCGGTGGCGTACACACCCATGCTGACGCGGGGGTCGCCTTTTTCCATCGCCGTCAGCGTCGGCACCGAAACATTCATGCGCAGCGCCCATGAGCGCAGAGACTCTTTGCGCCTGAGGCGACCAAGGCGCAGATGCTCACCGAGTAGCTCCAGGGAGGCCAGGACTGAACCGGGTAGGCTTAGAACGGCTTGTGCGGCTTTGGGCATTCTCCAAGAATACCCAAAAATGCCAATTTGTACAATTTTGCTTGATTGTTTGGGGTCCTAACTTTTCCCCCGTCCAGTCCGTCGACATTCAGCGTGTGTCAGCAGAACCGAAAAAATGCAGCCCGCGCCGTGTTCATTGCACGGGCTTCTTCCATCGCTGCGCGGGTCTGTGCGTTCGGCACCTTCAACCCCAGCGGGAAAGCCTGGTCGTTGACCATACGCTTGAGCAGGATGCGCACGGCATCTGACACGGTCAAGCCCATGGCGGCCAGCGCCTCGCTGGCTTGCGACTTGATTTCGTTGTCCACGCGGACGTGCAGCGTTGTGTAGCGTGTCATGTTCAGTAATTCTTGTGAATTGCTTTACCGGGGCTCTGACCCGTTTTCCCAACTCCCTCGCCCCAAAGATCACTTTTTGGCTTTGAACTCAGCCATACTTTTTTGCAAATCGCGAAGCTCTTCGCAGTTCGCCGAGCAAGCCATTTCAAGGCGTTTCAGCATGGTTTCGGCGCCAGCCAAATCTTTCTTCAATAAAAGCAACTCCCCGTAGTACTCCAAAGCGCCGAGGTGCAGCGGGTCTCTTTCCAGCGCAGCTTGGTAGTGCTGTTCAGCGCGCACCAACTGTGGCGGGCTTTTCAAGCGCAAGCTAAAGCCCAACAGGTTGTGCCAATCGGCCGATTGCTTTTCATCGGCTTGCGAGAGCACGCTGATGGCCAGATCGTAGTTTTTCCGGTCAATAGCTTCGCGCGCCTTGGTCAGCCATTCGGGCGAGTGAAGCTCAATGGTCACGTCCCGGGCCATGCTGGGCCATGACAAGGCGCACAAGGTGCAAAGCGTCAAGAGTAATTTCATGTTGCGTGGGCTCCAGAAAATGAGAAAACATCGGGAAGCTCTTGGGCTGCGATATTGGCATTTTTGGCATGGCCCTTGGGTTTTATTGGGTTCTGCCTCTGATTGCAGATAACAAAGGCAACAGCCCCCTGTCACTCAAACACAGGCCTGAAAAAACTACGCTCGTAGCTGATGATGCAGCGCGTATCTTTCGCGTATTGGAATGCGGCTTGGCATTCCGGGTCCTGAAAAGACTTGGCTCGGTACTCTTCGTACAAGGCCAGACTCGGAAAGGTGAACATGGCCAGTGCGACATTGTTGGCACCCTCCGGTGGCAGGAAGTACCCGTGGTGCTGCCCACCGAACTTCTCAACCAGTGGGATCCAGATTTTTCCGTAGTGTTCAAATTCATCGCGCTTGAACGGGTCAATGATGTAACGCAGATAGCAAGTGACCATTTGAGCCTTAAACGCCCTTGCTTCCATAATCCGCGCATGCCTAACCTCACCCCGCCAACCCCCGCAGCCCAAGCCGGGAGCCCTGCGGGTGTCGTGCTGGCCACGCTCAACGCCAAGTTCATTCACGCCTCCCTGGGCTTGCGCTGTCTGCTGGCCAACATGGACCGGCATGGTGGCGCGGGCTTGCGGGCGCAAACGGCTTTGCGTGAATTCGTCATTCAGCAGCGGCCGACGCAGATCGTTGAAGAGTTGCTGGCGCTGGAGCCCCGGGTGATCGGCCTGGGGGTTTACATCTGGAACGTGGTCGAGACGACGCAGGTGGTGCGGCTTTTGAAAGCGCTGCGGCCCGACATCAAAGTGGTGCTGGGCGGGCCCGAGGTCAGCCATGAAACCGATTCGCAAGAGATTTGCCGGCTGGCCGACCATGTGGTCACGGGCTGGGGTGATGTGAGCTTTCCCAAGCTGTGCCGCGCGTTGCTCGACGGCCCGCAGCCGCTGATGAAGGTGATTGCCGGCGAGCAGCCGCCGCTGGATGCGCTGGCTTTTCCCTATGAGGAATACACCGACAGCGACATTGCCAAGCGGCTTTTGTATGTTGAGGCGTCGCGCGGTTGCCCGTTCAAGTGCGAGTTTTGCCTCAGTGCGCTGGACAAAACCGCCTGGGCGTTTGACCTCGAGGCCTTCATGGCCGAATTGCAGGCGCTGTACGCGCGCGGCGCACGCAATTTCAAGTTTGTCGACCGCACCTTCAATCTGAAGATAGACAACTCGGTGCGCATCTTGCAGTTTTTTTTAGACCGCATGCAGGTGGCGCAAGGCCGGCCCGATCTGTTCGTGCATTTTGAAGTGGTGCCCGACAGCCTGCCCGACCGGCTCAAAGAGTTGATCGTGCAGTTCCCGGCCGGCTCGCTGCAGTTTGAAGTCGGCATTCAGAGCTTTAACCCCGAAGTGCAGCAGCGCATTTCGCGCAAGCAAGACAACACCAAGACCGCTGACAACCTGCGCTGGCTGGTCACGCAAAGCCAGGCCCACGTGCATGCCGACCTGATTTTTGGCTTGCCCGGCGAAACGCTCGAAAGCTTTGCCGCCGGCTTTGACCGTCTGTACGCGCTGGCGCCGCACGAGATCCAGTTCGGCATCTTGAAGCGCCTGCGCGGCACGCCGATAGCCCGCCACACGGCCGACTTTGCGATGGTTTACGACCCGCAGACGCCCTACACGATCTTGCAAAACTCGACCATCGACTTTGCCACGCTGCAACGCATCCAGCGCTTTGCACGCTACTGGGACATGGTGGCTAATTCAGGGCGGTTTTTGAGAGCGCGCAGGCTTTTGCTTGAGGGTACGCAAGATGCCCATGTGACAGCGTTTGCAGCGTTTTTGCAATTCACCGATTGGTTATGGCAAACCACCGGCAAGACGCACGAATTTGCGCTTGAAAAGCTGGTGGATTTGCTGTTCACCCATCTGACCGGCCCGCGCGCCCTGCCCGCCGAGCCGGTGCGCCAAGCCTTGTTGTCCGACTACGAGGCCAGCGGCGCGCGCGGCAAGCCGGCCTGTCTGGCGGCGGTCTTGCAGTCGGCAAGTGGGCCTCTAACGCACTCAAGCCAGCCCCGGGCACAGCGCCAGGGCCGCCACGTGAGCCAGAGTCAGACCGAATAAGCTGCCGGTGAAGCGGGAGGATAAATTCCCGACCTCGCATCGTCGTTCCTGCCCCAAATCGTCATTCCTGCGTAGGCAGGAATCCATCCCCGCCTTGAAAGGCCGCTACCCGACGATGTTTGGCCACAGATCGCGCCAGTCTGGGTTCTCCTTCTAGATCAGCGCGATCTTCCAGTCACGCTTCCATTTCTTCAAGTGCTTTTCACGCGTGACCGCGGCCAGCATTTCCGTGTGCATTTCAAAGTACACCAGAAGATGCACGTCATACCGGTCTGTGAAACCATCAACCACGCCGGACTTGTGTTGCCAGACACGCTGGAGCAGGTTGCTGCTAACGCCGATGTAAAGCGTCCCATTCGGACGGCTGGCAAGAATGTAGACGGCGGGTTGCTTGATCATGAACCGATCAGGTGGTGGAGCAGCGATTCTGCCGTGAAAAAGGGAATAAAGATGGGTCCCCGCTTTCGCGAGGACGACGGCATGGGCTGATTTTGTCCAGCGTCTGCAATACCTGGGTCCCCGCGTGCGCGAGGACGACGGGGACTGGGCGCCGCCCCCGCCCCCGCCTTCATTCCTGCCCCCGCAGCGTCATTCCTGCGGAGGCAGGAATCCATCCCCGGCTGCTTGGTGCTGGTACGAAGATGGGTCCCCGCATGCGCGAGGACGACGGGGACTGGGCGCCACCCCTGCCCTCCGCCCCCCGCTGTCATTCCTGCGTAGCCTGCCCTCGACCTGATCGGGGGGCGGGAATCCATCCCCGGCTGCCCGGAGCCTTGAGACCGGCGTGCGCATTGGCTGGGACGACGCCTGCCGGGTGCGTGCGTGTCAGAATCATTCATGACTAATTCCTTGCCTCGCTTCTGGGCCGAACTCAAGACCACCGACTTTGCGCAGCTTGACGCGGCGCGCGCCATCGCGGTGTTGCCGCTGGGTGCCACCGAACAGCATGGGCCGCACTTGCCCTTGTCGGTGGATACCGATCTGGTCAACGGGGTTGTGGCTCATTCCCTGCCGCATCTGCCGGCTGACTTGCCCGTGTTTTTTTTACCTACGCAAAGCGTCGGCCGCAGCGTCGAGCATCAGGACTTTGCCGGCACGCTGACGCCGGGCGCTGCTGCCTTGATCCAACTCTGGTTGGACCTGGGCGAGTGTGTGGCGCGCACGGGCATGCGCAAGCTGGTGCTGCTTAATTCGCACGGCGGCAATGTCTCGACGATGGACATCGTCGGGCGCGAGTTGCGTGCGCGGCTTGGCATGACGGTGGCGCTGGTCAATACCTTTTCATTGCCGATGCCGCCTGCGGTGCAAGCGCTTTTTGGTGCGCGTGAGCAGCGCTTTGGCGTGCATGGCGGTGATGTGGAAACTTCGATGATGCTGGCGCTGCATCCCGAGCGAGTGGACATGCGGCAGGCTCGGGACTTTGCCTCGAACAGCGAAGACCGTGCGAAGAACTTCCCGATCATCGGCAACGGCCACAGCGTGAAGCTGGCCTGGTCAGCGCAAGACCTGAACGCCTCGGGCGCAGCCGGTAACGCCGCCGCCGCCACAGACGACAAGGGCCGCGCGGTGCTTGCTGCCAGCGGTCAGGCTCTGGCCGAACTGCTGCTTGAAATGGACAGGCTGCCTGCGTTCTGAACCCTTTCACGTTGACTTTGGGCGCGGGCTGTCGGGTTTTGGTTTGAATGAACGTGGGCGTCGCAGAGGGGGCTTCGACAGGCTCAGCCCGAACGGGGAGGGGAGCCTGAGCGGGAATGGGAGTCGCAGACGGGCGGGGCAACGGGCTTGGGTTTGATGGGTTTGAACTGAGGCTGTTGCTGGCGCAAAAGGGCTTCGACAGGCTCAGCCCGAACGGGTAGGGGAAGCCCGAACGGGGAAGCGGAAGCGCCTGCGGGGATGGGAAGCTCTGACGGACAGGAGAACGGACCTGGGTTTGATGGGTTTGGTTTGAACTGAGCTTGTTGCTGGCGCAGAAGGGCTTCGACAGGCTCAGCCCGAACGGAGAGGGAACCCCGAACCGGGACGGGAAGTCCGCACGCAAAAGCGGAAGCCCCAGCGGGCGATGGGAAGCTCTGACGGTTAGTGGAAGCCCGGGCAGCAGCAAGCGGGAACGGCGGTTTGACGGCGCTGTCGCGTTCGGCCCTGGTACTCGCTCAGCCTTGTCCGGGCCGCACAATGGCAAGCTCGGATCTGCCCTGACACCCGTCGCGCAGGCCCCTTTTTAGAAAGCCCGCCATGCTCAAGCGATCCAAGCTCTCATCTTCTGCCCTGCCTTTGCTGCTCGCCAGTTCGTTGTTTTCGGCTTGCGGTGACATGACCCAGTTGCCGCCACAGGCCGATATGGGTGCGCAGCCAACCTTGCCGGCGCCGGTCAGGCAACTGATTCCGACCGTGAATATCGCGCCGGCCAAGGGTTGGCCCGCCGGGCAGATGCCGCAGCCTATGGCGGGTTTGCAGGTCACGGCGCTGGCGCGGGGGCTCGAGCATCCGCGCTGGGTTTTTGTGCTGCCCAATGGAGATGTGCTGGTGGCCGAGAGCAACAAGCCCGCCAAAGCTGAGGGCCAGGGCTTTAGCCTCATGGGCTGGCTGACCGGGCTGGTGATGACTCGCGCCGGGGCGGGCGTGCCCAGCGCCAACCGCATCACCTTGCTGCGTGACACCGACGGTGACGGCGTGGCCGATGTGCGGACGGTGTTTTTGCAGGGGCTCAATTCGCCCTTTGGCATGGCGTTGGTGGGCCAGGATTTTTATGTTGCCAACACCGACGCGGTGCTGCGCTTTCCGTATGTCACCGGCCAGACCCGCATCAGCGCCAGCGGCACCAAGGTGACGGACTTACCGGCCGGCCCGATCAATCACCACTGGACGAAAAGCCTGATCGCCAGCCCCGACGGGAAAAAGCTCTACGCCACGGTGGGCTCGAACAGCAACGTGGCTGAAAACGGCATGGAGGCAGAAACTGGCCGCGCTGCGATCTGGGAGATTGACCTGGCTGCGGGCACGAAGCGGCTTTTTGCCACCGGCTTGCGCAACCCCAATGGCATGGGCTGGGCGCCCGGCACAGGCGCTTTGTGGACGGTGGTCAACGAGCGCGACGAGTTGGGCAGCGACCTGGTGCCCGACTACCTGACTTCCGTGAAGGACGGCGCTTTTTACGGCTGGCCCTACAGCTACTTTGGCGCCAAGGTTGACACCCGCGTCAAGCCGCCGCGGCCGGATCTGGTGGCCCAAGCCCTGGTGCCCGACTACGCGCTGGGCGCGCATGTGGCACCGCTGGGCATGGCGTTTGCCACCGGCCCCGAGCCGGGTGCGGCCGCCCCCGCGAGCCTGCCGCCGTCTTTGGCCAGCGGCGCCTTTGTGGGCGAACACGGCTCCTGGAACCGCAAGCCGCACAGCGGCTACAAGGTGGTTTTCGTACCCTTCGAGGCAGGCCAGCCCAAGGGTTTGCCGGTTGACGTGTTGACCGGCTTTTTAAGCCCCGACGGCAAGGCCTACGGCCGACCCGTGGGCGTGGCCATGGACACCCGAGGCGCGCTGCTGGTGGCGGACGATGTGGGCAATGCCATTTGGCGCGTCAGCGCTGCAAAACGCTGACACTGCGGCGGGCGTATGAGGGCTTCGACAGGCTCAGCCTGAACGGGGAGGGGGAAGTCCGAACGGCAAAGGGCAAGTCCGAACGGAACAGGGGATGCCCGAGCAGAAAAGGGCAAGCTCCAACGGGATGGGAACGGGCTTGGCCTTGGCGGGTCGGGTCTGAACTGAGACTGTTGCTGGTGCAAGAGGGGCTTCGACAGGCTCAGCCCGAACGGGGAGGGGGAAGTCCGAACGGCAAAGGGCAAGTCCGAATGGGAAAGGGGTAGCCCGAACGGGGAAGGGGAAGCCTGAACGGAATAGGGTCAGTTCCAACTGGGAGGGAGTCGGTCTTGGGCTTGGCGGGTCGGGTCTGAACTGAGACTGTTGCTGGTGCAA
>CAJAOB010000133.1 GCA_903941205.1 uncultured Burkholderiales bacterium
CATCGGAATCACAAACAGATGCCGCAGCGACTGCCAGCGGTCCTGGCCCGAAGGGACCAGTAACGCCATCCCAGTGCCCAGCAGCACCTGCAACACCACGGTGTAAAGCGACAGCCGCGCCTGCACCCACAGGGTTTCGTGGAAGCGCTTGTCTGTGACCAGGTTTTGGTAATTGACCAGCGGGTCCCGAAAATCGGTGAGCGATCCCGGGTTGACCAAGCTGCCGGGCGTCAAACTGGTGATCAGCAGGAACGCCGTAGGCAAACCCGCCACCAGCAGCAAAAACAGCAGGCTGGGCGCAATTGCCATCCGCGTGAAGCGGCGGCGCTGGCCCTCGTAGGACAAGGCTGGGGTGGCGGGCATTCGGCAGGTTTCCGGGACGGCTGCGTTCAGACCCGGGCGCCCGCGCGGCGCAGCGCGTCCATCGCAGCGTCTTGCGCGACCTTCATGGAATCGGCCGCTTTCATTTGCCCGGACACGACACGCTCAACAGCTTTGTTCAGCACGTCAGACACAACGGGGAATTCCTTGACCGTGCGATAGGCCATGTAATTGCGGGTCTTGCCGGGCTGCTCCAGCACTTCAAGATAGAGCTTGCTCAGGTCCTGGCCGTTGATGGTGTTCACGCGCTTGTGGTCTGCGCCGGTGATCACCGCCCGGCGGCAGATGGAAGAGTGACCGGTGTCCTTGACGATACGGGTGGTGATCTCAGGGCTGAGAGCCCACTTGATGAATTCCCAAGCCGCTTCTTTGTTCTTGGCGTTCTTGGGAATACCCAGGCCCTGGCTGTTGGAGGCGGGGAAGTCGCCTTTGGGGCCGGCGGGCATGCGCATCACCAGTGCTGTTTCCTTCACCTTGCTTTCAGGTGCAGTGAGCATGGAGGTGACCCACGAACTGGAGTGAATGTTGATGTTGGCGCGACCTCCGATCAGCGCGGCGCGGGCCTGGTCTTCGGTGTAGCTGAGCACGCCTTGCGGGCTGTACTTGGACAAGAGGCGGGTGTAGAAATCGACCGCTTCAACCGCCGCTGGCGTCGCCAGCGTGGGCGTGATGTCGCCCGGCGGGTTCGCAAATACATCGCCACCAAAGCCCTGCATGTAAGGTGGCAGGTACCAGTGGTGCAGATTCGAACTCACGAAGCCGGCCATATCGTCCTTGCCGTGCATCGCCTCGGCCACTTTGCCGAGTTCTTCGAATGTCGTGGGCGGCTTGAGGCCGTATTTTTTCATCAGGTCCATGCGGCTGATACCCATGAGCATGGCGCCGCCTTCCCAGGCATAGCCATAGGTCTTGCCGGCCTTGTCCATGTAGGGAAGCTGTGCGCCCTTGACGAAGTCGTCCGGGTTCCAGCTTGCCGGCGTGTACCTGGCATCGCGCGAAAACGTATCCAGATCTTGCAGCAGGCCGGCGGCCACCCAGCGCGCGGCAAAAATGAAGGTCACATTGCAAAAGTCCCAGGCGCTGCCGCCGCTGGACAGTTCCAGATCAGCCTGCTGGTTGTAGACCGGGAAGGCAGACAGTTGCAGGTCCACAGTCATGCCGGTGGCCGCCTCGAACTCAGGAATGTATTTTTTGAGGTGATTGAAAAACCCGTGCTGGTAGGCCGCACCGCGCAGCTTCACGCCGGCGAATTTTTTGCTCTGAGCGATGGCTGGAAAAGCCATAACCGCCCCGGCCGTAGCCGCAGTAGCGCCGGCTGCGCGCAGCAGTTGGCGACGTGATATGTCCTTGGTTTTGGTAAAGCTCATGCGGATCTCCTGGGTTTTGAAGGGCTGAACGGACTTGCCGGAGAAGTTTATGTCAGACAAATAGATCAAGAAAGCGAGTAGTTACCCTAGTTGTTTCGACCATAAGCGTCAATAGACTACATTCCAATCTATCTTACAAGTCTGACAAATACATTGCCAAAACTTGAAAAACCTTTGCCGGGTCAACGACGTGCCGGCCCTTCGGTCGCTGATGCGATCGCCCGGCGCGTGGTCGGCGGCGAATGGCCCGAAGGGGCCGTGTTGCCGACTGAAATCGAGCTCGCTGAAGCGCTCGGCGTGGCCCGTACTTCGGTGCGAGAAGCGCTCGGAAATCTCAAGGCCAAGGGCATGCTGGTGTCGCGACCCAAAACGGGTACGCGGGTACTGCCGCGCGTTCAATGGAACATGCTCGACGAGGACGTGCTTCGGTGGTGCTGGTCTGACCAGAACCGTGAGCGCACAGCGCTTCACCTCACGCAATTGCGGCGTATCGTAGAGCCAGCAGCTTGCGAGATCGCGGCCGCGTCTGCAAGCGACACTGACATTGCTGTCATCGAACGTGCCTACCGCGCCATGGACGCAGCCGGGACCGACCCCGTGGCATTTGCCGGTCCGGACCTTGAATTTCACCGCGGCATCTTGCGCGCGACGGGCAACCCGTTCTTGATCTCGCTGGGCGCCACCATCGAGACCGCACTGCGCCTGTCCTTTGAGTTGTCCACGCGCCAGCCTGGCGCGCCGCGAAAGGGCTTGCCCATGCACCGCGACGTGCTCGACGCCATCTGGGCCCGCAAGCCGAATGAAGCCCGTCTGGCCATGGAGACCTTGCTGGGCGTCACCGAAGCGAACATCCAGCGGGGGCTTTCAGCGGTCGCCGCATCATCACCCTAAGGCAGACCCCATGGCCGACATTCACCTGAACTCCATCTCCAAGCGCTTCGGCGCCGTAGAGGTCATTCCCGACCTCAGCCTGACCATGCCCGATGGCAAATTCACCGTGCTGCTCGGCCCATCGGGCTGCGGCAAGTCCACGCTGCTGCGCATCATCGCCGGCCTGGAAATGCCCAGCAGTGGCGAAGTGCGCGTGGGTGACCGACTGGTCAACGACGTGCCGCCTTCTGAGCGCGGCTGCGCGATGGTGTTTCAGAACTACGCGCTTTACCCGAACAAGACGGTGCGGCAGAATTTGTCGTTCCCGCTGCGCATGGCCAAGGTGCCTGCGGCCGAGCAGACGCAGCGCGTCGACGAAATCGCCACGGTGCTCGAGCTCACGCCTTTGCTGGACCGCTTTCCGCGCCAGCTCTCCGGTGGCCAGCGCCAGCGCGTGGCCATGGGCCGCGCCATGATCCGCCGGCCCGAGGTTTTTTTGTATGACGAGCCCTTGTCCAACCTCGACCTCGAACTGCGCGTGCGGCTGCGCCTGGAGATCGCACGCACCCAGCGTGCGCTCAAGTCCACGGCGGTTTACGTCACGCACGACCAGACCGAGGCCATGACGCTGGCCGACCAGATCGTGGTGCTGCGCAAGGGGCGCATCGAGCAGGTCGGCGCGCCGCTGGATCTGTACCGCCGGCCAGCCAACCTTTTCGTTGCCGGCTTCATCGGCACCCCCAAGATCAACCTGTTCAGCGTCGAGCGCTGCGAACCGGAGGGCGAAGGTACCCGGTTGACCATCGGTGCGATGTCGCTGGTGGTGCCGCGCCGCTTCGAGGTGCCGGTTGCGACCGTGGGCTTTCGTCCCGAGCAGGTGACCCTCGGCGCTGCTGAAGCCGGGCAGGTGTTGTTCGAGCTGGCCAACTGCGAGACTCAGGCTGTCGAACACCTGGGTGATCGGGCGTTTTGCTACCTGCGCTCATCACTGGGTGAACTGGTGGTGCTGGCGCCCGATGCGCAAAGCCGCTTGTCGGGTGCGTTGACGCTGGCCGTCGACGCTGGCGCGCTGCACTTTTTCGGCGCCGACGAGATGGCCCTGCGATGAGCCCGCCATGACCGCTTTTTCACGCTCCGTATGGCCGACCGCCCTGCCGCTGGTCGCCATTCTTCGCGGCATCACGCCTGACGAGGCCGTGACCCATGCCAGTGCATTGCTCGATGCGGGTTTCGACTGCATCGAGGTGCCGACCAACTCGCCCGACTGGGCTGCCAGTGTCCGTGCAATCGCCGCTTACGCAGGAGATCGCGCACTGGTGGGTGCCGGTACGGTGCTGACCGATGATCATCTGGCCGCGTTGCACGCAGCCGGCGGCCGCATGGCCGTCTCGCCCCACACCGATACCGAGTTGGTGGCCCGGGCCGTGGCCCGGTCGATGTTCGTGCTGCCCGGTGCGATGACCGCCAGCGAGGTCTTCGCCGCTTGGCGCGCCGGGGCTCATGCGGTCAAGCTGTTTCCGGCCGCTTCCTTGGGGTGCGGCTACGTGCGCGCCCTGCGCGCCGTGTTGCCGCCGCAACTGGCACTGCTGGCTGTTGGCGGCATCAAGCCCGGCAACCTGGCCGATTACCTGCAGGCCGGCTGCACCGGCGCCGGTCTGGGCGGCGATTTGTACAGCCCCGGCCAGTCGCCGCAAGACACGGGCGCGCGCGCCCGGGCCTTTGTGGCAGCCTGGCAAGCCGCTCAATCCTGAAATCCCATGTCTGTTTCCCCATGAAAATCACCCGACTCACCACCTACCGCGTACCCCCTCGCTGGATGTTCCTGAAGATCGAGACCGATGAAGGCATCGTCGGCTGGGGCGAGCCCGTGGTGGAGGGGCGCGCCCGCACGGTGGAGGCCGCCGTGCATGAACTGTCCGACTACCTGGTCGGCCAGGACCCGCACCGTATCAACGACCTGTGGCAGGTCATGTACCGCGGGGGTTTTTACCGCGGCGGCCCCATCCTCATGAGCGCGATCGCCGGCATCGACCAGGCACTGTGGGACATCCTGGGCAAGTCGATGGGCCAGCCGGTCTACAAGCTCCTGGGGGGACGCCTGCGCGATCGCATGAAGACCTATTGCTGGGTAGGCGGAGACCGGCCGGGGGAGATTATTGAAGGCATCCACCGGGCCCGCGCGATGGGGTTTGACACGGTCAAGATGAATGGCACCGAGGAATTCGCGATGGTCGAGAGCCATGCGGCGGTCGACCGGGCCCTGGAGAAATTTGCCCTGATCCGCGCTGAGTTTGGCAGCACGATCGACTTTGGCATCGACTTCCACGGCCGTGTCGCCATGCCCATGGCCAAGGTGCTTTTGCGCGAGCTCGAGCCCTTGCGCCCGCTGTTCGTGGAAGAACCGGTGCTGGCCGAGCAATGCGAGTACTACCCGCGCCTGGCCGAAAGCACCTCGATCCCGCTGGCGGCCGGAGAGCGCATGTACTCGCGTTTTGATTTCAAGCGTCTGTTCGAGGCCGGCGGCATCTCCATCCTGCAGCCGGACGTCTCGCACGCTGGCGGCATCACCGAGTGCCTGCGCATCGCTTCCATGGCCGAGGCCTATGACGTGTCCCTGGCGCCGCATTGCCCGCTGGGCCCGGTGGCCCTGGCCGCCTGCCTGCAGGTCGACCTGGTGTCGCAGAACGCGGTGTTCCAGGAGCAAAGCATGGGCATCCACTACAACCAGGGTGCCGAGTTGCTGGACTACGTCCTCAACCCCGAGGATTTCCGCGTCAAGGACGGCTTTGTCGCCGCCAGCGAGCGAGCCGGGCTGGGCGTGGAGATCGACGAGGCGCGCGTGATCGCAGCGAGCATGGATTCGCCTGATTGGCGCAATCCGGTGTGGCGTCACAAGGACGGCAGCGTCGCCGAGTGGTGAAACAAGAGCCGCGGCTCCTGCGAAGCTCGCCGCGCCTGATCGCGCTGGACTGGAGTAGGACATCCCGGCGCGCTTTCCTGATGGACGACGCCGTCGACACGCGGGGCGAGCGCATCACCGCCGACGGCATAGCCCCACTCACTGGCGGCCTCGCGGCCTTCATGCCGGCGCTGCGCCAGCTCGCTAGCTGTGACTGTCTGGCCGC
>CAJAOB010000134.1 GCA_903941205.1 uncultured Burkholderiales bacterium
AAGGGATGTTCTGCGGTTCTGGCCGTGGCCGATAACTCTTTGGACCAGGTGGCGAGGGCAAAAATACTGGCTGCACTGGCGCCTGACGCTGACCCTGAACTCCCGCTTGCGCGCCCTTTCGCCGCAGCGCCAGCGTCCGGCCGGCCAGGCAAAAGCGGCAAGTCCGCGAGCGCGAAAAAGCGCGGCTGGCCGCCGACCTTGACAACCCACATGTCGTGGCAGAGCTTTTGCAGCGCATCGACGGCCAGCGGCGGCGTCCAGTCGGCCAGCGCGCTGACATCGCCACGCGCCATCGCTTTGGGCAGCGCCTGCCAATCGCGTGCGGCTTGAGCGGGCGCGCCGCCTTGCACCCAGGTCAGCGCGTCTGAAGGGCGCCCGCCGGCAGCGGCCAGCAGCACCCGCAAATCTTCAATCTCCACCGGCGCTGGCTTGGCGCCGCGCGCCTTGGCCCGCTTGGGTGCATCAGCCGCGCCGCCGGGCGAAGCGTCTTCGCCGCCGGCATCTTGCGCCTGGGCGCTTTGACTTTGCAGCCAACTCAGACTTTCTTCAAAGTCAGGCCAGCGCATGGTGTGGCCCAGGCAACGGCTGCGGATCGTGGGCAGCAGTTGCTGCGCGGACTCGGTCGCCAGCACAAACTTGACCTCGCCGGGCGGCTCTTCGAGTGTCTTTAGCAGCGTGTTGGCGGTGATGTTGTTCATGCGCTCGGCCGGAAAAACCAGCACCACCTTGGTGTTGCCGCGGGAGCGCGTGAACTGCGTGAAGGCCACCGCTTCCCGGGCCGCGTCAACCTTGATTTCCTTGCTGGGCTTGCGCTTTTTGGCGTCCAGGTCTTCCTGGGTTTTCTGATCCAGCGGCCAGCCCATGGCCAAAAACAGGGTTTCTGGCATCAACATGCACAAGTCGGCGTGGGTGCGCACGTCCACCGCGTGGCAGCTACCGCAATGGCCGCAGGCACCTTGCGGCGTGGGCAACTCGCACAACCAGGCTTTGGCCAGCGCCAGCGCCAGGGCCATCTGACCCAGACCGGACGGACCGCTCAGCAGCCAGGCGTGACCGCGCTGGCTCAACAGACTTTCAAGCTGGGATTGAAGCCAGGGCGCGAGTTTGGCGGGCGCGGCCGCAGCCACGCCGCTGTCGAGTTCGGCGTCGTTCATGCGAGCCAGCCTTTGGCAACAAACACCGCGCGCACGTCTTCCCATACAGCCTGCGGGCTTTGCCCGGCCTTGATGCGGGCAAATCGCGCCGGCGCGCCCGCCAAGCGGCGCGCGTAGCCGTCGGACACGCGCCGAAAAAACTCGACCGGTTGCGATTCGAACCGGTCAGGCACCCGGGCGCCGGCGAGTCGCTGGGCGGCTTCTTCGGGCGCCAGCTCAAACCACACGGTGAGCGCTGGCTGCACCAGCACCGGCTGGTCATCGCTGCCTTGAACCATCTGCTCGAGCTGGCTAAGTACCGCTTCGTCAAAACCGCGGCCGCCGCCCTGGTAGGCGAAGGTGGCGTCGGTGAATCTGTCGCACAAAACCACCTCGCCGCGGGCCAGCGCCGGCAAGATCACGCTGACCAGATGGTCGCGCCGGGCGGCAAACATCAGCAAGGCTTCGGTCAGCGGGTCCATGGGTTCATTGAGCACCAGGGTGCGCAGCTTTTCGGCCAGCGGCGTGCCGCCGGGCTCGCGGGTGAGCGTCACCGCCCTGCCCCGGGCCTTGAATTCAGCGGCCAGCGCGCCGATGTGCGTCGACTTGCCGGCGCCGTCGATGCCTTCAAAGCTGATGAAAAGACCGGGCATTTGTGTCACGGCTTATTTGCCCCGTATGTATTTGTTGACCGCGCGGTTGTGCTCGTCAAGCGTTGCGCTGAACTGGCTGCTGCCGTCGCCGCGGGCGACAAAATACACCGCGTTGGTCGGCGCGGGCTGCACCGCAGCAAGCAAGGCGGCGCGCCCCGGCATGGCAATCGGCGTGGGCGGCAGACCGGCGCGCGTGTAGGTGTTGTAGGGCGTGTCTGCGAGCAGGTCTCGCTTGCGCAAGTCGCCGTCAAAGGCGTCGCCAAGGCCATAAATGACGGTCGGATCGGTCTGGAGCCGCATACCCGAACGCAGCCGGTTGCTGAAAACCCCGCCAATCATGGCCCGGTCACTGGGTTTGCCGGTTTCCTTTTCAACGATGCTCGCCAGAATCAAGGCCTCTTGGGCGTTTTTAAGCGGCGTGCCCGGCAGGCGCTGGGCCCAGGCGGTTTCAAGGCGTTTGTCCATGGCACGGGCAGCCCGCTCAAGCAAGGCCAGATCGCTGCTGCCTTTGGCGTAGGTGTAGGTGTCGGGGAAAAACCGGCCTTCCGGGTGCAAGCCGGGCCGGCCGATGCGGGCCATGATCTCTTCGGCGCTCAGGCCGCGGCTGTCGGGGCGCAATTGCTCGGCTTTTTCGAGCGCGCCGCGCACCTGAGCGAAAGTCCAGCCCTCGGGCAGGGTGACGCTTTTCAGAGCCTCTTCGCCGCGCACCAGCATGCGCAAGAGCTTTCTTGGCGTGGTGCCGGGGCTGATTTCGTAACTGCCCGCGCGGATCTGGCGCGCTTGGCCCGACAAGCGAAACCAGGCGTAAAGCCAGCTGGCCTGCGTTTGCACGCCGCTGCTGATCACCACTTGCGCCAACTCGCGGCCCATCGTGCCCGGCTCGATTTCAAGGTCCAGCGCCTGGTTGCCCGGCGCAGGCGCCAGCCTCAGGGGCGCGTCAAGCCACCACAGCGCGGCCCCCGAGAGCAGCACCACGGCTGCAAGCAGCAAGGCAAACAAACGCAATAAGACACGACGCACCAGTGGACACCTTTGGCAAAGCCATCAATCAAGACCGTGGGCAATGATAATTCAGCCATGCAAAATCACCCTCCCCCTTCAGTCCCGTCTCAGGCAGGTTCACCAACGCAGCCCCAGGCAGTTGCCCCGGCGCCCTTGCAGACTGTTGCAGCGGGTCACAGTGACGGCCCGTCCATCCCGGTCTTGTCGGGTCAGGTTTTGCTCTCTCACATGGGCGTGATACGGGTGGCGGGTGAAGACGCCGTCAAATTCTTGCAGGGCCAACTCACCCAGGATGTGGCGCTGCTCGGCATGTCCGAGGCGCGGCTGGCGGCTTTTTGCAACGCCAAGGGCCGCATGCAAGCGAGCTTTGTGGTGTTCAAGCGCAGCCCCGACGAAATCTTGATGGTTTGCAGCCGGGACATTCTGGCCGCCACGCTCAAGCGACTCTCGATGTTTGTGATGCGCGCCAAAGCCAAACTGAGCGACGCCACGGCCGAGTTCCTGCTTTACGGCCTGATGGGCGAGGCGCTTGCCAGGCATGGCGCCGACGGACATCGCACCTGGTCAAAAACTGACGCTGGAACTCATGCAGCCGATGCTGCCAGCGTGGTCGTGCTGCCGCCCGGCGCAGGCGTGCTGCGGGCGCTGTGGTGCGCTCCGCTGCAAGCGCCCTTGCCGGCCGAGGCGCCGGTCGAGCTGGCTTATTGGCACTGGGTCAGCGTGCGATCCGGCGTGGCCATGATCACGCAGGCGGTTTTTGAAGCCTTCGTCCCCCAAATGCTCAATTACGAGTCGATTGGCGGCGTGAGCTTCAAAAAAGGTTGCTACCCGGGCCAGGAGGTCGTGGCACGCAGCCAATTTCGCGGCACGCTCAAGCGCCGCGCCTTTGTAGCCCATGCCGACACCGCCTTGAGCACCGGTCAGGAGGTGTTTCACAGCGCCGATGCCGAACAGCCTTGCGGCCTGGTGGTGGCCGCGGTGGCTGCCCCGACCGGCGGATTTGACGCGATCATCTCGATCCAGACCGCTGCCGCCGACACTGGCAGCCTCACGGCGGGCTCTCCCGGCGGCGCCTTGCTCAGCCTGCTGGCGCTGCCTTACCCGCTGCTTGAAGACATCTGAGGCGCGCTGAGCATGTGCCTGCTTGCGCTGGCGATTGGCGCCTCGGCCCGCTGGCCGCTGGTGATTGCTTCCAACCGGGATGAGTTCCACGACCGGCCCACCCTGCCGCTGAGGGTTTGGCGCACGCCCGCCGGCGCCACGCTGATGTCCGGCCGCGACTTGCGCGCCGGCGGCACTTGGCTGGGCTGCACACAGGGTGGCCGCATCGCCCTGCTGACCAATGTGCGCGAGCCCGCCGCCGCAGCCGGCGCCTCGTCACGGGGTGACTTGCCGCTGCGCTGGCTCAGCGGCGAGGAGACCGCTGCGGCTTTTCTGGCGCAGACCGACCCGCATGCCTACGGCGGCTGCAATCTGGTGTTGGGCGACTTCAGGCGGGGCGAATGGACCTGGGCGAGCAACCGCGCGCAGCCGGGTTCAGCGCCAGGCCCGCAAGGCATTGTTAAGTTGGCAAGCTGGCAGACGCAAGCGCTGTCGCCGGGCGTCTACGGTGTATCGAACGCCTTGCTGGATACGCCCTGGCCGAAAACCCAGGCGCTTAAAGCCGCCATGGCGTCGGCCCTGGCCGCGGCTGATGCGTGCGGCGAAGCCAGCGCCCTGGAGTCCTTGCTATGGCCCGCGCTGGCCAGCCGCGAGCGGGCGCCTTGGGACTATTTGCCGCAGACCGGTATCGATCCGGCCTTGGAGCATGCGCTGTCCAGCGCCCATGTGGACCTGCCCGAGCGCGCTTACGGCACGCGATGCAGCACGCTGATCTGGGTGGGCGGGCAAACTGAATCGGGTGGTTTCAAAGCGACGGTTTGCGAAAAATCTTTTGTTCGGACCCACGAAGGAAGCGCTCCCACGCCTGGCGATGCCGTGGTGCGGCTCGATTGGGAAATTAGCGCCTGAGCGCAAGCCCGGGCCTCTCGGGTCCAAACGGGCAAACGTCCAAACGTCCAAACCGCCAAACGTCCAAACGTCCAAACGTCCAAACGTCCAAACGTCCAAACTTCAAGGCGTCAAAGCGTCAAGGCGTTGAGACATTGGTGCGATGACCGAGGCAACAAGGCCTCGGCCGGTTCGGCCGGTTTCGGCGGCCCGATGCGGCTTGAGGCCCCTTCAGCCGCTCACCATTCAAGCACCATTTCAATGTGTGGCAAGCCCACCAGCTCAAACACCTTGCCCAGCGGCCTGTAACCCAGTCGCTGATAAAAGCCCTGGGCGCTGCATTGCGCATACAAACGCACTTCGCAGTCGCCACGCCGGACGGCTTGAACTTGCAAGGCCCGCAGCAACGCCGCACCCAAACCCGAGCCGCGCAAAACGCGCTTGACTGCCATCCGGCCGATCACCGCTTGCCCCGGCTTGCCCTTCATCAGGCGGCCTGTGGCCACAACTTGCCCGATGCCGTTGTAAGCCACTACATGCAGCGCCTCAGCATCTTTACGATCATTTTCAAGCTCCAGCGCAATCCCCTGCTCGTCCACAAAAACCTCGATCCGCACGTCCATGGCGTCCTCGCCCAGGATCTGCCAGGAGCCCGTCTTGAGCGTCACCATTGACTGGCCGTCCTCAAATCCCTCCAGCATCTGACGCAGTCCCGGCGGTACAGGCCTTGAGCGCTGCGTCTTCGGGTCGGCAAACACATAAATCAGCTCACAAGTCACCAGCAGCTCGTCACCCCGGAATATCGCTCCGGCGAAATTGATCGATGAGGTGCCGATGCGCTGGCAGCGCAGCGCCACGTCGAGTTGGTCGTCGTAGCGTGCGGAGGCATGAAACTCCACGCTGGTTTTTTTGACGTACAGCTCGCCGCCGAGCCGCTCCATCGCTTCCTCATAAGGCAGGGCCAGCGCACGCCAGTAGTCGGTGATGGCAGTGTCAAAGTACATCAGGTAATGCGCGTTAAAAACGATTTTTTGCATGTCCACTTCAGCCCAGCGAACCCTCAGACGGTGCGAAAAACGAAAGTCTGATCTACGACGTAAGTCCGAGATTTGTGTCATGACGTCTCCCTTTTTATTTATCGATCTTTTTTCTCACTGCCCTGCGCACCAGCGTCAAAGGCCAGACGCAAGGCCCGCGCGGCGTCAGCCTGCGCACGCAAGGCCTCGGGTATCGCCCGTCCCATCTTGATGAATTCATGCGTCACGCCGCGGTAAATCTCCAGGTCTACCGCCACCCCGGCCGCACGCAGCTTGTCCGCGTAGAGCAGCCCCTCGTCAACCAGCGGGTCGCATTCCGCCAGGCCCATCCAGACCGGCGCAACGCCTTCCAGATCATCGGCATTGAGCGGCGCAAAGCGCCAGTCGTCACGGTCCGCCGGAGTGCGAATATATTGATTGAAAAACCAGGTGATGCTGGCTTCGTCGAGGACAAAACCACGCGCAAAAGTGTGATGCGAGCGCGTGTCTTGCTGGGCCGCGCAGCCCGGGTAAATCAGCAACTGCAAAGCCAGTGGCAGACCGGCGTCACGGGCCAGCACGGCGCACACCGCCGCCAGCGTGCCGCCCGCGCTGTCGCCGCCCACGGCCAGCCGGCCGGCGTCCAGCCCCAGTGTTTCGGCCATGGCGGCCAGACCTTGGAGCGCGTCCCAGGCGTCGTTCGCGGCCGTCGGAAACTTGTGTTCGGGCGCCAGGCGGTACTCGACCGAAACCACCGCGCAGCCTGCCAGCGTGCTGAGTTCGCGGCATAGCGCATCGTGCGTGGCAATGCTGCCAATGGTGAAGCCACCCCCATGAAAATACAGAAGCACCGGCAGACTCAAGTCTGGGTTTGCGACGCTTGCAACTGGCGAGTAAAGCCGCGCGGGCAAATCAAAGCCATCGCGCGCGCGCAGTTTGAAGTCTTCCACCCGGGCCAGCGGCCGCGCCGGCAATTCGAGCACCCCAGCGCCGGCCTCGTAGGCCGCGCGGGCCTCTGAGGGCGTCAGGGTGTAAAAAGGTTGGCGCTTTGCGCGCGACATGGCCGACACGATGCTGCGCATGGTGGGCGTCAGCAGCTGCTCGGGTGTCTGCCGACTCATGGTTGCCCCAGTTGCCAAAGGACTCGCGGCCTGATTTGTAAGGAACGCTTTATGATCATTTCTTGATGGATCATACCGTTGGGTCAACTCGCACACCAAGGGGTAAACAGCGCTCTCATGACGCACGCCTTGTGTTACCTTCGGGTGCAGAGTTTTTCAAGACCCGAGTCAATGGCCTTCATTTATTACCTGACCCAAATCCAGTTTGAATTTGGCGCCGTCAAGCTCTTGCGGCAAGAATGCGAGCGCGTGGGCATTGAGCGTCCGCTGCTCATCACCGACCCTGGCGTCAAGGCCGCCGGCGTGCTGCAAAGAGCGCTTGATGCGCTGGGCGATTTGCCCGTTACCGTGTTTGACCAGACCCCTTCGAACCCGACCGAAGCGGCCGTGCGGGCGGCTGCAGCGCTGTACGCCTCGGGTCGCTGTGACGGCTTGATTGCAGTTGGCGGCGGCAGCGCCATCGACTGCGCCAAGGGCGTGGCGATTGCCGCCACGCATGAAGGCCCGCTCAAGACCTACGCCACCATCGAAGGCGGCTCGCCCAAAATCACCGACCGCGTGGCGCCCCTCATCGCCGTGCCCACCACCAGCGGCACCGGCAGCGAGGTGGCCCGCGGCGCTATTCTCATCGTCGACGACCACCGCAAACTCGGCTTTCATTCCTGGGGCCTGCTGCCCAAAGCGGCTATTTGCGACCCCGAACTCACGCTCGGCCTGCCGCCCGGCCTGACGGCAGCCACCGGCATGGACGCCATCGCCCACTGCATGGAAACCTTCATGGCCCCGGCCTTCAACCCGCCAGCTGACGGCATTGGCCTGGACGGGCTCGAGCGCGGCTGGGCCCACATCGAGCGGGCCACCCGCGCGGGGCAAGACCGCGAGGCCCGTCTGAACATGATGAGCGCCTCCATGCAAGGCGCCATGGCATTTCAAAAAGGCCTGGGCTGCGTGCATTCACTCAGCCACAGCTTGGGCGGGGTCGATCCGCGTCTGCATCACGGCACCCTGAACGCGATGTTCCTGCCCGCAGTGGTGCGATTCAACGCGGCGGCCGAATCCATGCAAAAAGACAAACGCCTCGAACGCATGGCCCGCGCCATGGGACTGGCTTCGGGCAGCGACATCCCGGAAGCCATCAAAGACATGAACGCCCGCCTCGGCCTGCCCCGCGGCCTTGCGGCCATGGGCGTCACGCCTTCGCTGTTTGACAAAGTGATTGAAGGCGCCATGGCCGACCACTGCCACAAAACCAACCCGCGCCTGGCAACGCCCGACGATTACCGAGCGATGCTGGAAGCGTCGATGTAAGGCTTTGAGGCAGGCAGGCTGAGCGCCTGCCGGTCACTCGCCAAGCGCCATCAGAGCCGCCCGGCGCGCATGGATCGCGGTCGTGTCAAACAGTGGTACGGCCGCGTCGTCAGCGCCCACAAGCAAGGAAATTTCGGTGCATCCCAAGACGATGGCCTGCGCACCCTGGGCCACCAGATCGGCCATGACCGCCCGGTAAAGTTTGCGCGACACGGGCTCCATCTTGCCCAGGCACAGCTCTTGATAAATGACTTGGTGGACCTGTTCGCGCTGAGCCGCGTGCGGCACGATCACCGCCAAGTCGAATTTTTGGCGCAAGCGTTCTTTGTAAAAGTCCCGCTCCATGGTGAAGCGGGTGCCGAGCAAACCCACCTTAGCCAGGCCCGCGGTCTGGATGGCTTCGCCGGTCGGATCAGCAATGTGCAAAAACGGGACACTCACCGCCGCTTCAATCGCTGGCGCGACCTGATGCATGGTGTTCGTGCAAAGCACCAGCATTTCAGCGCCCGCCGCCACCAGAGACTTTGCAGCAGCGGCCATGTGTGCGCCCGCCGCATCCCAGTCGCCGGCGCGCTGGAGCTGCTCAATCGCATGGAAATCAACGCTGTAGAGAACGATCCTGGCTGAATGCAAGCCACCCAGGCGCTCGCGCACCACCTCGTTGATCTGGCGGTAATACGGGACGGTGGATTCCCAGCTCATGCCGCCGATCAGACCAATGACTTTCATGCGTCAGCTTTCCTTTTTGCAGGGAGTTCGAAAAAAAAACTAGAGCGAAACCCAGGCGGCATACAAAAACACCGTCGCTGAAACCAGGTAGCAGACAGCGCCAACCCAGTTGCCAAGGTAGACAAGCCGGCCCATGCCGGTGCCGCCGCTTGAAAGCCCGCGCTCGCCCGTGATGGCCGCTAAAGGTGTTGCCACGCAAAACCCATAGGCCTACAGCGCCAGCGTGACCACGAGGGTCCATTTAACAGCCTCTGACACGGCCAGCGAAGCCAGCAGCGGAGCCGTCGCCAGCATCAGTGTTGCGCCAATCGGCAAGCTCAGGTGTGCAACCCGCCAGGAATTGACAACATGGGCGGCTGCACCTCGCTTGATTGCTCTCGCGTAAGGTGCGCCCAACAACAGTCCAAAGAGCAACACAAGGGCGGCATGAAAAATCAGGTGTCTGGCGTAAGTGGGCATGGGTCAGGTCCGGGTGGAGTGAAGCCAAAATGGCTGTTAGGGGCCGCTCATCGCGGCGCATGAATTCAAGGGCACTGGCCCGAAGCGGCTAGCCCGCAAGCCGCTTTGCATCAGCCAGGCCAAGCTCAAAGGCTTGCAGAATCGACGTGCCGGGTCGGCAGTCCCAGGTCGAGACCGGCACCTTCTGACTTGGCTGCCAATAGCTGCGGCCTTGCCAGGCAAACACGGGCGGTAACTTGGGGTAATGCCGTGTCAACAGCACGAGTTTTGTTGACTTTTCCGCCTCAGTCTGAGGTGGAACCGGCGCGTTGTCGGTGTAGCCACCGTCAAAAGCCCACTGGCCCGCGATACGAAGCGGATTCATGAAGGGCGGCGCGGCAGCTGCGGCTTGCAGCAACTTCAAGGCATCGCTCGCGCTGGCGCATTCATGGAGCTTGAAAAAAGCCTGCTTAAGACCCAGTCAACGCGGAATCACCGGGTGGATGCTGTGCGCCAGCTTCTTGTCCAGCAAATACGCCAGGGACCTCGCAGCCACGCTGCCGGCCAGACCCATGACCCAGGCCGGTTGCGTCACGGCCACGTGCAGCTCGCGGCCCGAACGCTTGATGGCCGCCAGATGCGCCGGGCTGACAAAGGAAGCCAGCCACGCCGGGTAAATATGCCGGTGCGCAAACCGGAGCTTGAACCGGGCAAGGCCCCACCAGTCGAACAGACGCTCGTTGTGGGCATAAAGCGCCCGGCAGGACTCGAAAGCCGCCTGGGGCCCGGCCGACAAGCACGCGGCCGCCACGGCCGCGCCAGCGCTGGTGCCCACCAGTTGCCCAGGCAGTTTCCAGTTCTGACTGAACAGTCGCGCGATCACGCCGCCCTGCCACCAACAGCGGTTGCCGCCACCAGCAAATACCAGGGTGTTGATGCTGCTGAAATGCGGAAGTGGAATGGCACGCAAAGCGATGCTTTTTTGGGAGTTTCGATCTGAGTCAGTATAGTTCAAAATAGTTCATTTATTGCGCCTGGCATTTATCCGGATCGAGCAATCGCGGTTCAGTGCTCCTCATTTCATATTGACCCCCGAGAACTTAAGAACTCAATCAATGGGAACGGATATACGGCAAATTAAGGCCTTCCCGCCTCCGGGTTACAAGCAAACTATCAGTCGCATGATCAGTGGGTATGTTGTGCAGCGCGATACAAAGCCTGTGCTTGCTTGCTGCGCTCAAGGTACGCGTCCGACGTACACGCCCAAAGCACACGCAGACAATCGGCGGATCGAATTAGCCAGCGGCGTGTATTAAACTGCCGCTTGCTTCTCATGTTTGAGGCCTCCATGAATAATGAACCACCCATTTACGTAACACAACCCTTTTTGCCGCCACTGGAGGAGTTTAGTTCATACTTGCGGCAAATCTGGGATAACAAGATTCTGACCAACGGCGGCCCGTATCACCAGCAACTTGAAAATGCACTGTGTAGTTATCTGGGCGTCAACCACATAAGCCTCTTTTCAAACGGGACGCTGGCGCTCGTCACAGCCCTGCAAGCATTGCGAATCACCGGCGAGGTTATCACCACGCCATACTCTTTCGTGGCAACCGCACATTCATTGCTATGGAATGGCATCAAGCCAGTCTTTGTCGATATTGATCCCCAAACGCTGAACATGGACCCTGCCCGGATTGAAGCGGCCATCACCCCTCAGACCACCGCCATCATGCCGGTGCATTGTTACGGCCGGGCCTGCGATGTCGAAGCGATCCAGCGTATTGCCGACACCTACAACCTCAAGGTGATTTACGATGCTGCCCATGCATTTGGCCTTAAATACCAGACGGGCAGCGTGCTCAACCATGGCGATTTATCCGTTCTGAGTTTTCACGCCACCAAGGTATTCAATACCTTCGAAGGTGGCGCCATCGTTTGCCCGGATGCCAAGACGAAGCTGCGCATCGATCAACTCAAGAACTTCGGCTTTGTCGACGAAGTCACCGTCGTTGCGCCTGGCATCAACGGCAAAATGAGCGAAATCAACGCTGCCTTTGGATTGCTTCAACTCAAATATATAGACACCGTTCTGGCGCGCCGCAAAGAAATTGCACAAACTTACTTTGAAAAATTAAAAAATGTGAAAGGCATTACCTTTCCGAATTGCGAAGCTCCAGGGGATACCAACCACTCCTACTTTCCAATTCTTGTTCAGCAAGACTACCCCTTGAGCCGCGATGCTCTGTACGAAAAACTCAAGGCCCACAACATCTATGCACGCCGTTATTTTTACCCCTTGATCTCTGAATTTCCGATGTACCGAAGTATTCCCTCCGCGCATCGCGACAACATTCCGGCAGCGACCAATGCAGCCAACAGGGTTTTGTGTTTGCCAATCTATCCGATGCTGAAAGATGCCGACCAGCAACGTGTCGTTGATTTAATAGCAGGATGAAGAACCATGGCCACGCTTGATCATGATGCGGTCTTGTCTTTGGGATTCGCTTCGGTAGGCGAAAATGTTCGGATATCGGATCGTGCCTCTTTCCATGGGACCGAACGAATCCATATTGGCAGCAACGTTCGCATAGATGACTTTTGCGTTCTCTCAGCCGGAGAAGGCGGAATAGACATTGGAAGTTTTATTCATATTGCAGTCTTTACGTCGCTTATTGGCGCAGCAAAAATCACCCTGATGGATTTTTGCAATCTTTCGTCCAGAGTCTCAGTCTATTCAAGCAACGACGACTATTCAGGCGCCACACTCATGGGTCCGATGGTGCCCGCTCAATATAAGAACGTGAACCATGCGCCTGTCCATTTAGGCAAACATGTCATTGTTGGATGCGGCTCAGTGATTCTCCCGGGAGTTCGACTAGCAGACGGTGCTGCGATCGGCGCCTTGAGTCTGGTCACCAAGGACTGCGAGGCATTCACCATGTATGCGGGCGTTCCTGCAAAAATAATAAAAAAACGCAAGCTTGATTTGCTGGACCTTGAAAGACAATTTTTCTCTGGTGCCGCCAGCAGATAGTAATATTTAGTAGTGAGTATTTTACA
>CAJAOB010000135.1 GCA_903941205.1 uncultured Burkholderiales bacterium
CCTCGGCTGCGCTGGGGTTGTCGAGCAACGCCAGCAGCAAATGCTCCACAGTGATGAACTCGTGGCGCTGCTGACGAGCCTCCACAAAGGCCATGTGCAAGCTCACTTCTAGTTCCTGGGCGATCATGTGATTTCCTTTCAGCTTGCGATGGGGTGCGATATGACTGACGAGCAGATGGGGGCGTTTCTCACAATTCAAGCGGCTCACTGATGCACTGCAGAGGATGGCCGTGCTTGCGGGCCGCCTCGGTCACCTGGTCGACCTTGGTGGCCGCCACGTCTTTGGAGAACACGCCGCACACACCTTTGCCGTCCAGATGGATCTTGAGCATGATCTGTGTGGCCGTTTCGCGGTCCTTATTGAAGAACTCCTGAATGATCACCACCACGAATTCCATCGGGGTGTAGTCATCATTGAGGAGCACCACCTGGTACATCTGAGGCGGCTTGACTTTTTCGGGCCTGCGCTCGAGCACCACGGAATCGTGGCCCGCAGGAGAGCCGGGCCTGAGATCTGGAACACCCGGCGGCGTGGGAGGCTGGGGTAATTTCGTCGCCATGAGCCCATTCTAGCGATCACCAGAGGCCCTGAGCAGCTATTGGTGAGCTCGACCCACACATTGCGGGCGATGCCGGCATGAACACCGGGTGCAGCTCAGGCCCAAAGCACCGAAAACCATAAAAAAAGCCCCCGAACCATGTCGGGGGCTTGTTTCGACCCCATGAGCGCCGCCTGGACGCCCAAGAGCGGCAGCGAACCTGTTACATGTGGTCGATCATGACCTGGCCGAAGCCAGAGCAGCTGACCTGGGTGGCACCCTCCATCAGCCGAGCGAAGTCATAAGTGACCTTCTTGCTCTTGATGGAGCGACCCATCGAGCTGATGATCAGGTCGGCCGCTTCCTTCCAGCCCATGTGACGCAGCATCATCTCAGCCGACAGGATTTCAGAACCAGGATTGACATAGTCCTTGCCGGCGTACTTGGGTGCCGTGCCGTGGGTGGCCTCGAACATGGCCACGGTGTCGCTGAGGTTGGCCCCCGGTGCGATACCAATGCCACCGACCTGCGCCGCCAGAGCGTCGGAGACATAGTCGCCATTGAGGTTGAGCGTGGCGATCACGCTGTATTCGGCCGGACGCAACAAAATCTGCTGCAAGAAGGCATCGGCGATGCTGTCTTTGACCGTGATGTCCTTGCCCGTCTTGGGGTTCTTGAACCTGCACCATGGACCGCCATCGATCAGTTGGGCGCCAAACTCGCGCTGAGCCAGCGCGTATCCCCAGTCACGGAAGCCACCTTCGGTGAACTTCATGATGTTGCCTTTGTGAACCAAGGTCACGCTGGGCTTGTCGTTGTCAATCGCGTACTGGATGGCCTTGCGCACCAGCCGCTCGGTGCCTTCGCGCGACACTGGCTTGATGCCGATGCCTGAAGTGGCAGGAAAGCGGATCTTTTTGACGCCCATTTCCTCCTGCAAGAACTTGATCACTTTCTTGGCCTTGTCGCTCTCGGCCTCGAACTCGATGCCCGCATAAATGTCTTCCGAGTTCTCACGGAAGATGACCATATCGGTTTTTTCAGGCTCCTTCAGAGGCGAAGGGACGCCTGCGAAATACTGGATGGGCCGCAGGCAGACGTAAAGATCGAGCTCCTGCCTAAGGGCCACATTCAGGGAGCGAATACCGCCACCCACCGGGGTCGTCAAAGGGCCCTTGATGGACACGACGTAGTCGCGCACGGCGTGCAGCGTTTCCTCTGGCAGCCAAACATCAGGGCCATAGACTTGAGTCGACTTCTCGCCGGCATAGACCTCCATCCAGTGGATCTTGCGCTTGCCGCCGTAGGCCTTGGCCACCGCAGCGTCCACCACCTTGAGCATGACGGGCGTGATGTCCATGCCGGTGCCGTCGCCTTCGATGTAAGGAATGACGGGTTGATCGGGGACGTTCAAGGAGTTATCAGGATTGACCGTGATTTTTTGACCTTGAGCCGGAACCTTGATGTGCTGATACATGGAAAAAAGTCTCCGATGGAGTGAAAAATGCAGTGCGGCAAACTGCCCGTCTGCCTGCCTTAAAAAAGCGCCGAAATTCTAACCCCTAAAAAGAGTCGGAAATTTTGCGGCCCACTTGTCAACCTGGCGCAGAGCAGTCGCGTTACGGAGAGGTCAGCCGGAAATTCCTCCGGCGGACGTTTCAAAACAACGTTCATCTGAAGGACATCCAAATGAGCAAAGTTCTCGCTGCCCTGATTTCCGGCCTGTTCGCCGCCGCTTCTTTCGCACAGGCTCCTGCCGCAGCTCCTGCTGCCGCTGCCGCTCCTGCCAAGGCAGAAGCCAAAGCCGAGAAGAAAGCCGAGAAGAAAGAAGAGAAAAAGGCTGAGAAAAAAGCCGAGAAGAAAGACGACAAGAAAGCTGAAGCCAAGAAGTAATTC
>CAJAOB010000136.1 GCA_903941205.1 uncultured Burkholderiales bacterium
CCACGCAGCGCAACCCGCCGGCCCCCCCGTCAGGCTGTCTAGCTTCTTGGCAATGTTGGCTTCGTCGTAGTCCGGATGCCCGCGACTGATTTCACACGAATAAGGACGACCTTGAATGGATAGTTCGGCGGTTCGTATTGCCAATATCCAAACTGGATAGGACGTGCCGCGTCCGTTGTTCGCTGCGGCTAGCGCCATTGCCGGGCAATTTTCAGCCGCATGCGCATAACTGAACTTCGAATACTCAGTGCCGCCAAAAATGTCATTACCCACCGATTTTTCTGATTGGGCATCCGGCGGCAATGACAACTGGGGCTCGTACGATAGCCGATCAAATTCTTCTAGCGTGTAAGGCTCCGCTCGTACCCGGTAGGCAATGACTTCTTTGCCTGTGTCTTGGTGGATTGATCCAGGCGCGCGCATGATTTGCGCTGCGTTTGTGGTGCATGGCGCGTCAATCTTTAATCCGGTCTTTTTAGCAAGTGCGACCAGTGCTTGCGCCCGGCTTAGCCATTGCGACGGCGAGATGAATTCGGGAAGCACAAAGTACAGGTGAAAGCCACCGCTGCCCGTGTCCACCATGAAGTTTGGTTTTAAGTCTGTTGCCTTGACGAACCCCTTCACAGCTGAGATTGCCGCTGCGCCGTCCGGGTAGCCGTTTTCAGGTCCGTCAGGTTTCGCGTACTTCTTTGAGCTGCCCTCGATATCTAGGCAAAGTGTTCGCATTGCCACAGCATTCCCCCTTGTGCGGCCTTTGTACCGTGACACAGCACCGCATCGAAATGCAGCGATAGAGTAATACGCCGGTTCAGAGCCATTCCTTTGCTCAGCGAACCATTGCGCAAAGTCCTTGCCCATGCGTGTGTTCCATATGTGGTCGTTAAGGTCGCCGTTAGCGCCACCTCGTGTTACCCGACATTGGATGCCGTCTGGGTGCCCCACCTCGACACCACGAAAGAACTCTTCGGGCGTCGTGCGTTCAGGACCGTTGCGTTTTGCCGCGTTGGGTAGTTCGCCTTCAGCCTCAGACTTGCCTGCACTATCGGCACGCAGGTTATTAAAGTCACGGGTAGGTTCGCTCATGGCTGAACTCCCTCCCGATTTGCCGTATGACCGTGATCACGAAGACCTGCGCGGGCTTTTATCCATGCGTTTACCTCAGACTGCAACCAACCAATTGATCGACCTCCAAGTGAGATAGGCTGGGGGAAGCTTTTATCCTTAACCCTACGCCATAGCGTTGGTGCGCTGATATCAAGGACAGCCAGTAAAGCAGCTAAACGCAGGACGCGTTCGTGGGCTGGGGGGAATCGACCAGGTAATTGATCACCGCTATTCAGGGGGAGGATTTTTGGATACATTCTGACTCCGTGCGCAATGCACTCGTTGAGTCAAAACTCCAGTCCACCTGTTTTTTATACCCATTAGTCGCAAAGTGGGCAGGTGCGGTCGGTATTGGTCCCGATAGCCAGTAACTTAATCTATGGTCTCTCTGCTGCGACGAGACAGAGTCCAAACTTGACAATTACTGCGAGACGTCTTAATTGTAATTGAGACATCAATACTGCGCAACATACACACGTAAATCATTATTCGACCCAGTCGATGCGACAAGCTTTCAAGTGCATGTATACATAAAGCAGCGACAGCATCTTGTGACTGTATGACCACCCTACAACTTGTACTCAACCCAGCTTCCGAGCCAAGTCCCCCACGTCCGGGTGGTAGTACCGCTGCAACATTTTCAGGCTTTTGTGCCCCGAGACCGCCGCCAGCTCGATCAGGTTGGGAAGCTTCGTCGCCATGTGAGTGATGGCTGTGTGACGCAGGTCGTGAAAATGCAGGTCTGGCAACTTGGCTCTTTCAACAGCCTTGTCGAAGTTGGCTGCTAAAGCGCATGCTGTGATGGGGAAAACGGCACCGCAGATGCTTCGGGGCATCGCAGTTAGTGTCTGGACTGCGCTTGTTGACAGTGGCACGACGCGACTCTCGCCGTTCTTGGTCATGTGCAGGGTGGCAGTTCTGCGCTCAAGGTTGATGTCTCCCCACCGCAATGCCAGCAGTTCACTGCGGCGCATCCCTGTTTCAAGTGCAAGGACAACCACAGACCGCATCCAGACGTTACGCCTGCCGGTCGGCTGAAGTTCGACAAGCAGTCGCTCACGCTCGGCTAATGACAAAACCCGGTCTCTTCCTTTTGGCTGGGTCGGCTTGCGTACCAGTGCCACGGGGTTGTTCGCATGGATGCCCCATTCCCTGCGACCATGATTGATGATGCTGGACAAGTAGGCCAGTTCACGCACCACAGTTCCCGCCGCAACCTCAATGAGTCGCAGGTCTCTGTACTCGGCGACCTTGGCTGGCGTCAAGGCCGCAATGCTGTTCTTGCAAATAGGCCGCCGGCAAATGGCCCTAAGGCGTATGGCGTCCTCTTGGGCTCCCTTCATGCTGGGTAGCACTTCAGCCATGTACCGTTGGATTAACGCCCCCAACGTTGTTTTTTGAGCCCGTGATGGGCTGCTGTAGCCCCCACGATCCATGTCAGACTCGACTGATCTTGCCCAGCGCTCGGCTTCAGCCTTGGCTTCGAAGGATTTAACTTGATCCGGGAAGCCATCCCGTTTGATGCGTGCTTGCCATTTGCTGCCGCGTTGGCGAAAAGATGCCATTTCCTGATCCTCAGTTGGACAGGAGTTGGACAAACCGGCTTTATGAAGCCGCCTCAGCGGTTGATTTGTCAGTGCCTACTTCTCGGCAATGTAGGTCCCCGACTTGCCGCCATGCTTTTCCAGCAGCTTGACGTCGGTGATCGTCATGCCCCGGTCCACGGCTTTGCACATGTCGTAAATGGTCAGCA
>CAJAOB010000137.1 GCA_903941205.1 uncultured Burkholderiales bacterium
ACATGCCGGCCTACACGCAGGGCGTGATGGACCTGGGCGCCTCGATCTGTTCTACCCGTCAGCCGCAGTGCCTCATCTGCCCGGTGAAGACTTTGTGCGCTGCCCACGCTGCCGGGCAAGCTGAGCGTTACCCGGTCAAGACGCGCAAGCTCAAACGCAGTTCGCTTGCGCTGTGGCTGCTAGTGGCGCGGCGGCCCGATGGCGCCGTGTGGCTGGAACGCCGACCCGCGCGCGGCATCTGGGGCGGGCTGCATTGCCTGCCGGTGTTTGACAGCGAAGACGCCCTGGTTGAGGCTGTGCCCGCAATGCTGGGGGAGGCGCTTGAGCACGGTGCGACATTTGTCCATGCGCTCACGCACAAGGATTTACATCTCAAACCGGTGCTTGCACATTTATCCAACCAGCAGACGCTGTCCATGGCCTTGCGAGAACCCGAGCGCGGTGGCGCCTGGTTTCCCCGGGCCGTCTGGTCGGCGCTGGGCTTGCCGGCGCCAGTGCGCAAGCTGCTTGAAAGTGGCGGCTGAGCGCTGCTTACTCATCTTCCTGATCGTTCACGCCAAGGCGTCGAGTTCGCGGTGCCGCTTGAGCGTTTGCCAGCGCGCGCCAAACGCCAGCGTCAGCGCCTCTACCAGGTAGACCGAACGATGCTGGCCGCCGGTGCAACCAATGGCCACGGTGACGTAGCTGCGGTGATCGCGCACCAGTGCCGCCAGCCACTGGTTGATGAATTTTTCAATGCTGCCGAACATGTCCGCAACTTCCGGGTGGGACGCAAGGTAGTGAGCCACCGGTGGATCGCGGCCTGTCAGGTCACGCAGCGCGGCTTCGTAATGCGGGTTGGGCAGCATGCGAACATCAAACACATAGTCGGCATCGAGCGGCACGCCGCGCTTGAAGGCGAAGGATTCAAACACCAGCGTGAGGCGACCGGCCGGCGCCGAAATCAGGGTCTTGACATAGGCCTGCAACTGAGATGACCGGATGATGCTGGTGTCCAGCACCAGCGCTTGCTCGCGTATGTCGGCCAAGAGTTCGCGTTCGAGCTCGATGGCATCGACCAGCGCGCGGTGCTGGTCCGAGGCTTTCGTGCGCGAAAGCGGGTGCATCCGCCGTGTTTCCGAGTAGCGCCGCACCAGCGTGTCGGTGCTGGCGTCGAGAAAAATGGATTTGATGGCGATGCCTTGTCCGCGCAAGGCCCTGAGCTGCTCGGGCACCAGCGGCAGCGAGGACGCGCTGCGCACATCCATCGCAATGGCGACGCGGCTGGCGCCGTGCTTAAGCTCAAGGGCCACGAAGCTGTCCAGCAGTTCGGGCGGCAAGTTGTCGACGCAGTAATAGCCGGCGTCCTCCAGCGCATGCAGCGCCACCGATTTGCCGGAACCTGACATGCCGGTGATCAGCACCATTTCCATGGCTTGGGCGCCTCCGGTTGAGGCGCTCATGAACCGAGCATTTCCTTGGCGTGCGCCAGCGTGGTGCCAGAGAGCTTCTCGCCGCCCAGCATGCGGGCGATTTCGGCGACCCGTTTTTCACCGTCCACGGCGCCTACGGTGCTGGCGGTGCCGCCTGCATCGCTGTGCTTGGCGACCACCAGATGCTGGTCGGCGCAGGCGGCAACTTGCGGCAGGTGCGTCACGGCCATGACCTGCCGGTCTTTGCCAAGCTGCTTCATGAGCCGGCCCACGGTTTCGGCCACCGCGCCGCCAACGCCGGAATCGACCTCATCAAAAATCAGTGTTTGCGCCTGGCCGAGCTGGCTGGTGGTCACGGCGATGGCCAGCGCAATGCGCGAGAGCTCACCGCCTGAAGCCACCTTGCCGACCGGCCGCGGCGTGCTGCCGCTGTGGCCGGCCACCAAAAATTCGGCTTGCTCGAGGCCGTGCGCTGTGGCCTGCTCCAGCGGGGCGAGCCTGACCTCAAACTGGCCACCTTGCATGCCCAGGCCTTGCATGGCCAGGGTGATGGCCTTGGCCAGCGCAGGCACCGCCTTGCTTCTGCATTTGGAGATCCGGCGGGCTTCATCAAGGTAAGCCATTTCAGCGGCCTTTGACGCTTGCTCCAGTCCTGCCAGGTCGGTCGCGGCGTCGAGTTTTTGCAGCTCACGCCGCCACTGGCTGAGCAACGCCGGCAACTCGGATGGCGGACGTTTGTAGCGCCGCGCCAGGCTGACCCAAGTTGCCAGCCGTTCGTCGAGCTCGTTGAGGCGATGCGGTTCAAGCTCGCTGTGGCGGGCGTAGCCATGCAGGGAATGCACCGCGTCTTCAGCTTGGGCGAGGGCGCTTTCAAGCACTTCGAGCGGGCCGGCGAACTGCGGCTCGATCTGCGCTTGCGCCTGCAGCGCCGATAGGGCGCGGCCGAGTTGGCTGGTGGCGCTGTCGTCGCTTTCCTGCAAGGCGTTCAGCGCCGCCTGGACGGCGTCACGCAAGGCTTGCGCATTGGACAGGCGGCTGTGCTGCGTCGTGAGCTCCTCCCACTCATCAGCACCCGGCGAGAGCTTGTCGAGCTCGCCAATTTGCCAGGCCAGCCGTTCGTGCTCGCGCTGCAGACTGTCCTGGGCACTGCGCGCCTCGTCCAGCGCCTTTTGCGCAGTGCGCCAGGCCTGCCAGCAAGGGCTCAGCCGGCTCAGCGAGACGCCAGCGTAGGCGTCCAGCAAGCTGCGTACCGATTCCGGTCGTGTCAGACTTTGCCAGGCGTGCTGGCCATGGATGTCGATGAGCTGGTCGGCAATATCCTTGAGCTGCGTGGCGGTAGCCGGGCTGCCGTTGATCCATGCCCGGCTCTTGCCCTGCGCGTCGATCGTGCGTTTGAGCAGCAAATCGTCGTCGACCGGCAAGCCCATGTCTTCCAGCGCGACCCGTAGCGGCGCCGGGCAGTCGAAGGCGACGCTGATCTCGCAGCGCTGGGCGCCTTCGCGCACCACACTGGCGTCGGCACGCGCACCGAGCGCCAATTGCAATGCGTCAATCAGGATGGACTTGCCGGCCCCGGTTTCGCCCGTCAGCACGGTGAAACCGTTGGCGAGTTCAAGCTCCAACTCGCGAACAATGACAAAGTCTCTTAGAAAGATGCTTTTGAGGCTCATGGCGAAAGGCTTATCTCAAATTCGTTGCAAAGTCGTCTCGAGTCGGGCGGCGGCCGAGGCCTGTCTCAGGCCACGCCTTCATTCCAGTGGAGCTTCTTGCGCAAGGTGTCAAAGTAGCTCCAGCCAACAGGGTGCAAAAAACGCACCTGATGCTCGGAGCGCCTGACGACGATGCGGTCACCATGGAGCAAGCTGGTGAAAGTCTGCATGTCGAAGTTGGCGCTCGGGTCGCGACCAGCCACGATTTCGATGGCAATCTCGCCCTTGTCCGACAAGACGATGGGGCGGTTTGACAGCGTGTGTGGGGCAATGGGCACCAGAATCCAGCCGCCAATCGACGGATGCATCAAGGGACCGCCCGCCGACAGGGCATAGGCGGTCGAGCCGGTGGGCGAGGCGATGATCAGTCCGTCGGCGCGCTGATTGGCGACAAAGCGACCGTCAACTTCCACCCGCAATTCAACCATGCCGGCGGAGGCCCCCCGGTTGACGACCACGTCGTTCATGGCTGTGGCCTCGAAAACGCAGTGCCCGCTGCGCATGACCCGGGCTTGCATCATCCAGCGCGGGTCTTCCTCATAGTTGCCGTTCAACATGGGTGCCAGGGTTGTCTGGTAATCGTCGAAGGCGATGTCGGTAATGAATCCCAGCCGCCCCTGGTTGATGCCGACCAGCGGCACGCCCGACTGCGCCAGTTGCCGGCCAACGCCCAACATGGTGCCGTCACCGCCAACAACCAGACCCAGGTCGCATTGCGCGCCTATCTGGGCAACATCTGAAATCGGGTAAGTCGTGATACCCGTGTTGCTGGCGGTTTCCTTTTCAATTACCACGCCGCATTCCTGGTCCGTCAGGAATTGCGCGATCCCTTCCAGGGCCGACCTCGAGCCTTGGGCCTGATATTTCCCAATCAGGGCGACGCGGCGAAATTTGGAAGTCATCGTTAAATTACATCACAACGCGAAGATCAGCCTCCGTAGAATCGGGCTCATGCTCGATGACCGTTCGAAGTTATTGCTCAAGGCGCTGGTGGAGCGCTACATCGCCGATGGCCAGCCGGTGGGCTCACGCACCTTGTCCAAGGCCTCGGGGCTTGAGTTGTCGCCGGCGACGATTCGCAATGTGATGAGCGATCTTGAGGAGCTAGGTCTGATCGTCAGCCCGCACACGTCGGCCGGACGGGTGCCCACCGCCAGAGGTTACCGGCTTTTCGTCGACACCATGCTCACACTCAAGCCTGGCCACTCAGTGGCCGGCGCTATCGGTGCGCAGATGTTGGTGCCCGACCAACCTCAAAAGGTGCTCAGTAACGCCGCGCACATGCTGTCCAGCCTGTCCCAGTTCGTCGGTGTGGTGATGGCGCCACGGCGAACTTCGGTTTTCAGGCACATCGAATTTCTTCGCCTTTCAGAGCGCCGCCTCCTGGTAATCATCGTCTCGCCCGAAGGTGACGTGCAGAACCGCGTCATATTTACAGAAACAGACTTCACCCAGACGCAGTTGATCGAGGCTGCCAATTTCCTGAATTCGCACTATGCTGGCATGGCCATGGAGGAGGTGCGCGAGCGACTGAAAAACGAAGTCGAGGCGCTGCGCGGCGAGATTGCCAGCCTCATGCAGGCCGCCGTGCTGGTCAGCTCGGAAGCCATCGAATCACGCGACGAGGTCATGGTTGCCGGCGAGCGCAATTTGCTGGCGGTCAGCGACTTTTCGGGTGATATGAGCAGCCTGCGCAAGTTATTTGACCTGTTCGAGCAAAAAGCCCAGTTGATGCGCCTGCTGGACGTATCTAGTCGCGCCGAAGGCGTACGCATTTATATAGGCGGTGAAAGTCAGGTCATTCCCTATCAGGAGCTCTCCGTGGTGACGGCGCCCTACGAGGTGGACGGCCGGGTCGTCGGCACCCTGGGCGTGATCGGCCCCATGCGCATGCCCTACGAAAAAATGATCCAGATCGTCGATATCACCTCCAAGCTGGTCAGCACGGCGCTTAGTCACAGCAAGTAAGGCAGGCTTCACGCCCACTATAATCTGGGTTCCGGACATGTTTTTACCTGGGTCTCAACCAAGGCGTAGCCCTTGAGGATAAAGACGCGGTATGTCAAGGCTGGTTCCTCAAACGAGGATTTTGTATCGTTTAAATGCACCTTGGATCCGGCTTAAAGGTGTTGACAACAGTTTGTGAATTATTTCTGCCCCGATTCAGGGCCCCTAGCTCATGCTTGGTTAGAGCAGTGGACTCATAATCCATTGGTGCCGTGTTCGACTCACGGGGGGCCCACCAATCAAAGACCTCAGCCTGAAAAGCTGGGGTTTTTTCGCTTTTAAGCTGCTAAAAATCGCGGCCGTGCAGGGCCTGCTCCTGGCGCTGCGGGTGTCTCCGGTCTTGCCGAGAACACGGGCTCTGTGAATCGCCCGGAGTTCGCATCAATGGGGCAAAAAAAGTGATTTCTAATCGCCGCTCTGTCGAGGGCGGCTGGACGAGCTATCTCATCATGTTGGTGAATCGATGCTCCGGGCAGTTCTACCCTCTGCGATCATATAAATTAATATTGGCAATTTGCATAGCAAATTTCGAGTTGATGTTCATAATAAAATAGACTTTATCGGACTTTAACTCACCCCTTCAGGAAATATTCAGATTGAAATGACTCGATTGACGTAGATCTTTAGAAAACATCAATGCGTTAATAATGTTTAGATTTTAAGATTATGCGGAAGATTGTGATTTGCATGAACGAGAGTGTCGACCAAGTTCCGAGCTCATCATGGTGCTCTGGTTGCAATCCATATCCCCTGTACAGGATCTTTATATCCTCTCTACGGCAGAGCTTGTTTTGCAGTTAAATTTTCCGCGGCCGCCCGATCAAAGAGCCTGGATAATTGCGGCGCAGACTTTTTATCAATGGCTATAATCGGGCTCTCTAATTTAAGGATTATTCATGAGCTCTCTCAAAGACCTTCTCTCACAAATCGAGTCCCTGCAAAATCAGGTAGCTGAAGTTCGTCAGCGTGAGGTGGGTGAAGCCATCGCGAAAGTCAGGGCGCTTGTGGCTGAATTTCAACTCAGCGCCAGTGATGTCTTTCCTAGCGGCAAGACCAAATCGGTTTCCAAGAAGACTGGCAAAGTCGCTCCCAAGTACCGTGATCCGATCACTGGTAATACCTGGAGCGGTCGCGGTCTCGCACCGAAATGGCTTGCGGGCAAGAACAAGGGCGACTACTTGATCTCTGGCTGAACCTGACCTGTTTGTGGATGGAACTTAAACAGTCCATCGTCACGCTACAAAAAAACCCGTCTGCAAGGCGGGTTTTTTTGTAGCGATCCGGAATGAGTACCTACCTGCGGGTGAAAGCCCCGCTCCGACTGCTTGATGGGTGATGCGTGATGCAACCGGATACCACCCTAAAGGGAGGTCCCCCAGCAGCTTGCGCGTCACTTGACGGGCCGCGCTTGCCCCTGCGGCGATGAAGAAGAAGCGGGACTCCATTCCTCCGGCCCCACCTAACGCCCGGCGCAAGCCCGTCGGCAATTGCTTATGGGCAGCTAAAAAACTAAAATTTTTTCTATAGAATTTAATTAAATAGAATTAATTTTTTTATAAGGCAAGGGTAGGCATGGCTACTGCTGAAGGTCGGCTTGACAAAACGGCACCATCGCGGCTTTCGGCGGCAGTTGATGATGCGCCCGCCGTCACCCTGCTGCAAGAAATGTTGCAGCGGGCGGTCGGTCTACGGGCCTCTGACCTCCACTTCGAGCCCTATGAATTCGACTACCGGGTTCGGTTTCGGGTGGACGGCGAATTGAGGGAAATAGCCCGCTTGCCGATGGCTCTCAAAGACACGCTGGCGTCCCGTATCAAGGTCATTTCGAATCTGGATATTGCGGAAAAGAGAGTTCCGCAGGACGGTCGTGTCAAACTCGCCATGGGCGTCGGCCAGACCATTGACTTTCGAATCAGTACGCTTCCAACGCTGTTTGGCGAGAAAATTGTGATTCGCATCCTTGAGCCCTCGGTGGCTCAACGGGGAATGGATGCGCTGGGCTTTGAGCCTGAAGAAGAAATGCGTTTGAAGCAGGCCTTGGCGCGCCCTACCGGCATGGTTCTGGTGACCGGACCCACGGGCTCGGGAAAGACCGTTTCGCTTTACAACTGCCTTAACTTTCTCAACAAGCCGGCGGTGAATATCTCCACGGTTGAAGATCCTTCAGAAATTAATTTGCTGGGGATCAATCAGGTCAATGTGAATGAAAAAGCCGGGCTCACTTTTGCGGCCGCTCTGCGATCCTTCCTGCGGCAAGACCCGGACATCATCATGGTCGGAGAGATTCGCGATCTGGAAACTGCGGACATCGCGATCAAGGCCGCGCAGACCGGGCATCTGGTTCTCTCTACCCTGCACACGAACGACGCTCCAAGCACGCTGGCACGCATGCGCCATATGGGGATTGCATCTTTCAATATTGCATCAAGTGTGATTCTCATCACTGCGCAGCGCCTGGCTCGCTCTTTGTGTGTTCATTGCAGAGTGCCTGCCAACGCCTCTCGCGAGGTCCTGCTTGCAGCAGGGTTCAGGGAAACTGATCTCGATGGCAGTTGGGTTGCCTACCGCGCGCAGGGCTGTAGCCTATGCGACAAGGGCTACAAGGGGCGCCTCGGCATTCATCAGGTCATGCCGGTGAGCGAAGAAATTCAGCGCATTATTTTGCGCGAAGGCAGCGCGATGGAAATCTCGGCGCAGGCCGAAGCAGAAGGCGTGCGCAGCCTGCGCCAATCGGGGCTGCACAAAGTTAAACTCGGCCTGACGTCCCTGGAGGAAATTGTGAGTTGCACCAATGACTGATTCGTTTTCTCCGGCGCTTTATGACAGATTGCCCCACCTTCTCCGATTGACCGGGCAAGCACCTGATTGCTTCTTGGGCTTATGTTCCTAAGCTCCTTAGCCAGTCCGCCCCGCGAAGCCATCTACGTCTGGGAGGGTACCAACTCGCAAGGAAGTCGGGTGCAGGGTCAGATGAGAGCCATGGGTCCGGACCATGTCATGGCGCGCTTGCGCGGGCAGGGGGTGCAGGCCGCAACAGTTGCCGTTCGGATGCGACCCACAGGGCGCTCTGTCAAGTCCGGCGACATCACGGCTTTCACCCGTCAGTTGGCGACCATGCTCAAGTCGGGTGTTCCTTTGATGCAATGCTTTGACGTGATGACTCGTGATCGTTCTCACGAGCGAATGTCCAGACTTCTTGATGAGATTCGCGCTGAAGTGGAAACCGGAACGTCTTTGAGCGCTGCCTTTCGGATGCATCCCGCGCACTTCAATCGCCTCTACTGCAATCTGATTGCGGCCGGGGAAACAGCTGGAATTCTGGATGCCCTGCTGGATCGCCTGGCGCTGCACCGGGAGAAGACCGAGGCATTGAAGCGCAAGGTCCAGTCGGCGTTGACCTACCCTGCGGCAGTGCTGACGGTCGCTTTTCTGGTGGTGGCGGTAATCATGATTTTTGTCATTCCCTCATTCAAGAGCGTGTTCGCTTCCTTTGGCGCGGATCTTCCCGCACCCACGCTCTTGGTGATGGCGGTGAGTGACTTTCTGCTCGCTTGGTGGTGGCTGATGCTTGGCATGGCGGCCGGGGGTGGCTATCTCTTTTTTCGAACTCTCAAAAACAGCCAAGAACTGCAAGCCCTCATGGATGCCTGGGTCTTGAGGCTGCCCGTTTTTGGGAAACTGGTTGAAAAAGCCTGCATCGCCCGCTGGACGCGAACCCTGTCCACCATGTTCGCCGCGGGTGTGCCCCTTCTGGAATCGCTGGATTCAGCGGGCGGCACGAGCGGCAACTCGGTCTATGCGCTGGCCACAATCCGCATAAAGCAAGAGGTCTCCAGGGGTTCCAGTCTCAACGCAGCCATGCAGGGCACGGGCGTCTTCCCCGCCATGGTGCTGCAAATGTGCATGATTGGCGAGGAGTCTGGCTCCCTTGACGCCATGTTGAGCAAGGCAGCAGATTTTTTTGAGAACGAGGTGGACTTGCACGTGGACGCGCTTTCCAGCCTTCTGGAGCCCTTGATCATCACCACGCTGGGTACCCTGATCGGCGGGATTGTCGTGGCGATGTACTTGCCTATTTTCAAGCTCGGGCAGGTGATCTGATGCTGGCGGGACTCACCTTTTACGCGCCGGCCTGGCTGGGCGGTGTGCTCGGACTCTTCATCGGCAGTTTTCTAAATGTCGTGATCTATCGACTGCCCTTGATGATGGAGCGCCAGTGGCGCCGGGAGTGCGCCGAATTTACAGGTCAGCCTGTGCCCGCCGACACGCCGGCCGTTTTCAACCTGTCGCAGCCGCGCTCGCGTTGTCCCCATTGCGGCCACCCGATTGCCTGGCACGAGAACATTCCCTTGCTGAGCTATCTTGTTCTGCGCGGCAAGTGCTCGGCATGCGCAACCGGGTACGGCTTGCGCTACCCACTGGTTGAGTTGTTCACCGGTGGCCTGTTTTATTTTTGTGTGGTGCGCTGGGGCTGGTCCCCGACAGCGCTGGTCTGGTGCGGCTTTTCCGCGGCCGTGGTTACGCTGGCCATGATCGACTGGGACACCACTTTGCTGCCCGACGACATTACTTTGCCCTTGCTGTGGGTCGGACTGACCGCAGCAGCACTGCAATGGAATCCGGGCGTGAGCCTGAACAGCGCCTTTTGGGGTGCCGTTGGCGGTTATCTTTCCTTATGGCTGGTGTACTGGGTTTTCAGGCTGGTCACGGGTAAGGAGGGGATGGGTTACGGAGATTTCAAATTATTGGCAGCGCTTGGCGCCTGGTTTGGCTGGCCGGCCCTGCTGCCCATCATCCTGATCGCCTCCGTGATTGGCGCGCTGGTCGGCTTATGGTTCAAGCTCTCGTCCCGCCTTCGGGAAGGCGGTTACCTTCCTTTTGGTCCATTCCTGGCGGGTGCGGCTTTTACGATGCTGTTTTGGGGGGCGCCGTCGATCCTGCTTTTCCTGGGTCTGCCGACGTGAGCCCTTGCGCCTTCCCGCGCCGAATTGGCCTCACCGGTGGTATCGGCAGCGGTAAAAGTACGGTGGCCGGCATGCTCGCCCGGCAGGGTGCGGCGGTCGTGGACACGGATGACATTTCCCGTCAGCTCACTGCTGCTGGTGGCGCTGCAATCCCGGAAATTGCACGAATTTTTGGCGCGCAGTTTGTCAATGAGGCAGGCGCGCTCGACCGGGAAGCGATGCGCGCGCTGGTTTTTTCCGATCCGGCCGCCAAGCGGCGCCTTGAAGCCATCATCCATCCGCTGGTGGCGGGCGAGACGGCCCGTCAATCCCTGAAGGCTGAGCAAGATGGCGCGCGCTGCCTTGTTTTTGACGTCCCTTTGCTGGTCGAATCAGCGCGCTGGCGGCCGCTTTTGCATCAAATTTTGGTGATTGACTGTAGCGAAGAAACGCAGATCAGTCGCGTCATGGCGCGTAGCGGCTGGCCCCGCGAGACGGTAGAGCGAGTCATGGCCGGCCAGGCCGACCGCACACTTCGGCTGGCATCTGCCGATATCTGCCTGTTCAACGAGACCGAATCGCTGGATGAATTGGCCAGCCTAGTGCGTCAAACCGCGCTCATCTTCGGGCTATGATCCGCGAGTGCCCCGGGTTGCCCGGGCCCCTCAACGCCGAAAATGATACCGCTGTGATTCTTTACGAGTATCCATTCAACGAACGCATTCGGACTTATCTGCGCTTGGAGCACCTGTTCGAACGCTTGGGTGAATTGGCTGGTCGCGACGATCCCATTGATCACCACTACGCGATCACCACCCTTTTCGAGATCATGGATGTCGGGAGTCGGGCCGACCTGAAAACCGATGTGCTAAAGGATCTTGAAAAGCAAAAACACCTGTTGAACGGGTACCGCGGCAATCCGGCCATTTCGGAGGCTGCCCTTGACGGTGTGATTTCCGAGCTCGACGGCTTTTTTTCTGCTCTCAGCGGCCTGCCTGGTAAGACCGGCCAGGCCTTGACTGAAAATGACTGGTTGATGAGCATCCGCAGCCGATCCGGTATTCCTGGCGGCACCTGCGAGTTTGACTTGCCGGCCTATTTTTCCTGGCAGCACCTGAGCCCCGAGCGCCGCAGGGAAGACCTTCAGCGCTGGATGTCGACGCTGGTACCTTTGGCCGGATCAGTTCGCATGCTGCTCAAACTCCTGCGGGATGCGGGACTTCCGCAAAAAGTCCTTGCCTGCGGTGGTCTGTATCAGCAAACCCTGCCGCAGGGCCGAAGTTTTCAGTTGTTGCGTCTGCGGCTTGATGCGTCCAACGGTTTGGTGCCTGAAATCAGCGCCAACCGCTTGATGGCGTCGGTGCGCCTGATGCGCCACGAAGGCGACGACCGCCTGCACGCCCATACCGGTGATGCGGAATTTGAGCTCACGCTGTGCGCCTGAGGTCGACGCGCGGCTTCATCCCTGAATGACACCAGCAAATTCCGAATTCAGAACGGTCACCTGCCCGACCTGCGGCGGCGAGAGCATTTATGCGCCCAGCAACGCGTTCAGGCCATTTTGTACCGAGCGCTGCAAGAGTCTGGACTTTGGAGCCTGGGCCAGCGAGAGTTTTCGCGTGCCTAGCGACGCGCCGCCCGATGATCAGGTTTTCGGCGACGCCAAACTACAGTAAGAGCTTGGATTTTGGCTGCCCAAAAGCTGCCTCCAGTCTTGGGGCGCGACCCTTGGCCGGCAGTCTTTTCGAAAAATCTGAAAGGGAAATTCCATGACGATGCTCCGGGGCCGGGACGGCCTGCTGGCGCTTATGCTAGCCGCCTTGATTCTTGGCCCCTCGGCTCATGCAGCCGACCCAGCCGCAGCGACAGAAGCTGCATCTGCATCCGGGTCGGCGAAACCCAAGCTGAAAGAAAAGACGGTCACGAAGCAGAAAACCAAACCCGTACAAGACTCGGCTGAAACGCCTGCCGAGCGGAAATCACGCCTCCAAAGGGAATGTCGTGGCGCCGTTAACGCGGGTGTTTGCAGCGGATATGCCAGCTAGGTTCAAGTGGCTGGCATCATGAGGCGCAGGCCGCTGTTTTGCCAGCAGGTTTCGAGGTTCTGGCTCAGGCTTTGGGTGTGCCCAGAACTTGCTGCAACTCGCCGCTCTGGTACATCTCCATCATGATGTCCGAGCCGCCGATGAATTCGCCCTTGATATACAGCTGGGGGATGGTGGGCCAGTTGCTGTACTCCTTGATGCCGTGGCGAATCTCCTCGTCTTCCAGCACGTTCACGGTAGCAGGTTTGTTCACGCCGCAGGCTTTGAGCACCTGAATTGCGCGGCCCGAAAAGCCGCACATGGGGAATTGCGCGGTTCCTTTCATGAAAAGAACCACGTCGCTGGATTTGACGATTTCATCGATTCGCTGCTGTGTGTCGCTCATGTGAATACTCCTTGGGTGAGGTTTGGGCACCTTGACCGGACGCTGGAAAAACGCAGCTCCATCAGGTCAAGAAGCTCAAGAAATGGATGAACTATGCGTTGGCCCTCGAGATCAAACTGCCGGGCTCGCCAGACGGGAATTATCAGGCGCTTTCCGGTGGGTTGCCGGCGCCGGGCCAACGTCCCCCCGAGCAGCGCGGAATGCCGGCCAGGTCGCTGCGGCAGGAGACGGCTTCAAAGCCCTTGTTCAGCAGTAATTGGCGCAGGTCGCTGGCCTGGTCGTATCCGTGCTCGAGCAGCAACCAGCCGCCCACGCGCAGGTGGCCCGGTGCATGTTCGATGATCTGCCGGAAATCAGCCAGTCCGTCGGCGCCTGCCGTCAGTGCTTGAAGTGGCTCGTGCCGCAGGGCCGCCAGATGCTCGTCGCCTTCGCGCACGTAAGGGGGGTTGCTGACGATCAGATCGAACGAGCCGTTGATCTGGTCAAGCCAGTGCCCGGGCTCCATCGTCACCGCTAGGCCGAGTGCTTGCGCGTTTTCACGAGCCAGGGCCAGGGCATCCGCGCTGGCCTCGACGGCGCTGACGTCCCAAGCAGGCCGCCCGGCCTTGAGCGCCAGGGCGATGGCGCCGCTGCCGGTTCCGAGGTCAAGCACCTTGAAGCCGACAGACCCTTCGTCTGGGTACGCTGGCCCGAGCTTCAGCGCCCAGTCGACCAGCGTTTCGGTGTCCGGCCTGGGAATCAGCACTCGAGGGTCCACCTTGAGGAGCAGACCAAAGAATTCTTGCTGACCGAGAATGTAGGCAAGGGGTTCCCCACTGGCCAGGCGTCTGGTGAATTCGTCAAATCGCCCCTGGGCGGCGGCCTCAATGGTGTCCCGGTCGTGTGCGATCAGCCAGGCCCGATCAGTCGCCGGCTTGTGCAGCGCGTGCAGCAACAAGCGCTGCGAATCCTGTCGGCCAAGCCCCAGGGCGACGGCGTCGGCCAGCGCGCCGTCCAAGGTCTGTGTGCCAGGTGCTTTGTCAGGCATCGCATCAGCCGTTGCGGTTTTCCAACTCGGCCAGCAGTTCGGCACCACGCGCGACTTGCAGGGCGGTCACCACGTCGTCAAGGTCGCCCTCCACGACCGAGCCCAGCTTGTAGAGCGTGAGGTTGATGCGGTGATCAGTGAGCCGACCCTGCGGGAAGTTGTAGGTGCGGATGCGGTCGCTGCGGTCGCCGCTGCCGATCAGGCCTTTGCGCATGGCTGCGTCTTTGGCCGCGCGCTCGGAGCGGTCTTTCTCGTGAATGCGGGCAGTCAGTACTTTCAAGGCCTGCGCCTTGTTGCCGTGCTGGCTGCGCCCTTCCTGGCACTCCGCGACGATGCCGGTCGGCAGGTGCGTGATGCGCACCGCCGAATCGGTTTTGTTGATGTGCTGGCCTCCAGCACCGCTGGCGCGGTAGGTGTCGATTCGCAGGTCGGCAGGGTTGATCTGGATGGCGACGGCTTCGTCGGGCTCGGGCAGCACGGCGACGGTACAAGCGCTGGTGTGAATGCGGCCTTGCGTTTCCGTGACTGGCACGCGCTGAACGCGGTGGCCGCCCGACTCGAAGCGCAGCTTGCCGTAGACGCCCACGCCCAAATCATCGGTCGCGCCTTCGATGCGCAGCACCACTTCCTTGTAGCCGCCCAGCTCGGAGGTTGACTCGCTGATGATCTCGCTGCGCCATCCTGAGCGCTCGGCGTAGCGGGTGTACATCCGCAGCAGGTCTGCGGCGAACAGCGCCGATTCGTCGCCACCCGTGCCGGCCCGGATCTCGATGAAGGCCGGGCGGGTATCGTCCGGGTCTTTCGGAATCAGCATGAGTTGCAGCGCTTCGTCAAGGCGGGCGATGTCCGCCTTGGCTTCATCGATTTCTTCGTCAGCCATGGCGGCCATGGCGGGATCGGCGGCGGCCTCGGCCAGCATGGCCTGGGCGCTGGCCAGATCAGTCTCGCGGCGCGTCAGCTGGTTGTACTGGGCCGTGATCAGGCTGGCTTCTGCGTGTTCTCGCGTGAGCTTGCGAAAGCGGTCCATGTCGCTCACCACGTCACTGGCCGACAGCAGGGCGTCGAGCTCTTGCAGGCGAAGTATCTGGCGGTCCAGGGTCTGGCGGAGAAAAGGTTTCATGACGAGAACTCGGGGGCTGCTGCGTGGGGCCGGCGGAAACGGCGGCAAGAAGGGCAAAGTTAGTGCCAAGCTCTGGCAACCGGGTCAGCGGCCCGGCGTGGCGCACGGCCAGATTGCACCCTTGGCAGGTTGGCGGCTTGTCGGCTGAAGCGGTCGCCGCTAGAGACCGCTGAGGTCTTTTGGCGGGCTACCGCGCAAGAACAGGCGCGAGACGGTTCGGGCGGTGCGCTCGCGGTTGTCTTCGTCGCTGGCATGCAATTCCGCCATGGCGCCATGCAGCATTTTCTGCGTCAGTCCGCGTGACAAGGCTTCCAGCACGGATTCGATGGGCTCGCCCTTGGCCAGCATTTTTTTGGCGCGGTTGATTTCAAGTTGTCGCCACTCGTCGGCCTGGGCGTTGAGCTGCTGGATCAGCGGCACCGTACCGCGCTGGCTGAGCCAGTGCATGAAGTTTTGCACGCCGGCATCAATGATGACCTCAGCCTGGGCCACGGCCGCCTGGCGGTTGTCCTTGCCGGTTTGCACCACCTTGGCCAGATCGTCGACCGTATAGAGGTAAATATCTTCCAGCGCTTGCACTTCGGGCTCGATGTCGCGAGGCACAGCCAGATCAACCATGAACATGGGCCGGCGTTTGCGCAGTTTGATAGCCCGCTCCACGGCGCCCAGTCCGATGATAGGCAAAGTGCTGGCGGTGCAGCTGATCACGGCGTCAAACTCGTGCAGGCGCAGCGGCAGGTCGGCCAGGCGCATGACTTCGGCGCCAAAGCGGCCTGCCAGCTTCTCGCCGCGCTCAAGCGTGCGGTTGGCAATCGCCATCGACTTGGGGTTCCTGGCGGCGAAATGAGTGACGACCAACTCGATCATTTCACCGGCGCCGACAAACAACACCCGGATATCGCTGAGGTTTTCAAACAACTGCCCGGCCAGCCGCACCGACGCGGCCGCCATGCTGATGCTGTGGGCCCCGACTTCAGTGTTGCTGCGCACGTCCTTGGCTACGGCAAACGAGCGCTGGAACAACTGGTGCAAGGTGGTGCCCATGGCGCCGGCGTCTTCGGCCGCGCGCACAGCGTCTTTCATCTGGCCCAGGATTTGCGGCTCGCCCAGCACCATCGAGTCAAGCCCGCTGGCGACCCTGAAGGCGTGGCGGGCAGCATCGCCGTTGTGCAGGCTGTAACTGTGGGAGCGCAGCAGGGCTGGCGAGACGCCACCGTTGTGCGCCAGCCATTCGATCGTGCGGTCAAGGTCTGTGTGCTCGCCGGCGCAGTAAATCTCGGTGCGGTTGCAGGTTGACAGCAAGGTCGCTTCGGGCTGACGCGCCAGCGAGGCCCGCAAGCCCTTCAGGGTGGGCTCGATCTGGTCCAGGGCAAAGGCGAAACGCCCCCGCAAGTCCAGCGGCGCTGTGTGATGATTTAAACCGAGGGCCCAAACTGACATGCTGTGATTATAAATTTCCGGCCGCTATCGGCCTCATACCGCGTGCTTGTGCGTTCTTCTGAGTGCTTGAGCCGGGCAATGCCCGTCAATTTCTGCCCGGGCCCGCTCATCCCGGCTGGTCGCCCGGTTCGCGAATTTGCCAACCGCTTAAACTGCAATGTAACCTCATCCGCCCCTTCAAACCGTCATTTGCCCTGGCGCTTGCGCGAATCGTGTACGCAACCGGAGCCGCCCCCATGACTGCCTATCTTCTGGCCAATCACCTGCTCAATTTCCTGGCGCCAGCCGCCTTCATGGCCTTGCTGGTGCCGGGTCTGTGCCGTTTGTTACCAGTCCTGCGGCCCCGGCCCGGTGGCAAGTCCGCGTTGCCTGGCTGGCGCAGGCAACTGGTGATCACCTTCGGCGTTAATTTGCTGGTCAGTGCCGCAGGCCTGCTGATTTTTCAGCATGACGGCAAGTTGTTGACTTACGCGGCCATGGTGCTGGCTTCGGCGGCCTCGCAGTGGGTCTTGTTGCGCGGCTGGAAAGCCTGAGCCGGGCTTAGCGGGCGGGCGAAAAAAGGTCCACCCGGTCGGTGATGATGGCATCGGTTTGCAGCGTCAGCAGGCGCTCGACCGCCCATTCGTCATTGACGGTGTAACTCAGCGTTTTCAAGCCGGCACTTTGCGCCTGGCGCACGCTGGACGCATCCCACAGCGCCTGGTTGCAGACCACTGCCACGCACTCCAGCCGCAGTGCGGTTTCCAGCCAGCCGGTCCACAGCCGCTCCAGCAGCAGACCGCGCGGCAGTTGCGCCTGCGCTGCCTGCGCGGACTCCAATGCCTCTGGCTCGAAAGAGGTCAGCAGCGGCATTGGCGTCGCAGCGCCAGCCGCACCTTCGGCCCACAGCCGTGCAGCTTCATTAGCCACCACGGTGCCCGTCAAGGACTCGGATCCAGGGGTGGGCTTGATTTCGATGTTCAGAAAAAAGTCGTTGCGCAGGCAATAGCGGGCTACCGCCTCCAGAGTGGCCAGCGGCTCGCCCGCGTAGGCCCTTGAGTGCCAGCTGCCGGCGTCCAGGCGCGAGAGCTGATCCCAGCTCAGTTCGCCGGCAATGCCGCAGCCGTTGGTGGTGCGTTCGAGCGTGGCGTCGTGCAGCAAAAAAGGTACGCCGTCAGCGCTGAGTTTGACGTCGCACTCGAACATCCGGTAGCCGTGGCTCGCGCCCAGACGGAAAGCCGCCAGTGTGTTTTCAGGCGCGAGTTTTCCAGCACCTCGGTGCGCCACCCAGCGCGGATAAGGCCATGCCGGGCTCACGCGCAAGCTCCGATCCGCTGACCCGTGGCGCGGTCGAACCAATGCAGCCTCTCCGGCCGCGGACTCAGCTGCAAGGTCTGGCCGAGGGCGGGCGAGGGCAGGCTTTCTTCCATGCGCACCGTCAGGGTTTCATCACCCAGGCGGCAGTAAACCAGCCGTTCCGCGCCCAGCATTTCAATCGTCTCTACCTGCGCAGCCCAGCCGGTACTGCCGATTTGCAGATGCTCCGGGCGAATGCCCAGAATGGCGCCTTCAGGGCCGCCAAAGTCGCGGTTGTTCAGTTGCTTGAGCAGGTTCATGGGCGGCGAGCCCATGAAGCTCGCCACGAACGTGGTGGCCGGCCGGTTGTAAACCTCCTCGGGCGTGCCGAACTGCTCCATGCGCCCGGCGTTCATGACGATCATTCGCTCGGCCAGAGTCATGGCTTCCACCTGGTCGTGCGTGACAAACAGCGCCGTGATGCCCAGCTCGCGGTGCAGTTTTTGAATCTCCAGCCGGGTTTGCACGCGCAGCTTGGCGTCCAGATTCGACAGCGGCTCGTCAAACAAAAACACCTGGGGCTGGCGGACGATCGCGCGACCCATGGCCACGCGCTGCCGCTGCCCGCCCGACAGGGCTCTTGGCTTGCGGTCCAGCAGCGCGCCGAGCTCCAGAATCCGGGCCGCCTTGTCAACGCGCGCCTTGATCTCGTCCCTGGGCACCTTGGCAATCTTCAGGCCATAGGCCATGTTGTCAAACACGCTCATGTGCGGATACAGCGCGTAGTTTTGAAACACCATGGCGATGTCGCGCTCGGACGGTTCCAGATCGTTGACCACGCGCCCGCCGATCGAGATGGTGCCGCCGCTGATTTCCTCGAGCCCGGCGACCATGCGCAGCAGGGTTGACTTGCCGCATCCCGAGGGCCCGACGATGACGATGAATTCGCGGTCCCTGATTTCGGCGCTCACGCCGTGCAGCACTTGCAGCGACTGCTTGCCGCTGCCGTAGGTCTTGGTGACCGCTTGAAGGGAGATGGAGGCCATGGATTTGCTTTTCTTTATTTCTCGGTGTCGACCAGGCCCTTGACGAACCACTTTTGCATCAGAACGACGACGATCGCTGGTGGCAACATGGCCAGCAAGGCGGTCGCCATGATCACGTTCCACTCATTGGCGGCATCGCCCCCGCCAATCATGCGTTTGATGCCGATCACCACCGGGTACATGTCTTCGCTGGTGGTCGCCAGCAGCGGCCAGAGGTACTGATTCCAGCCGTAAATGAACTGGATCACGAAAAGCGCGGCGATCGAGGTTTTGGACAGTGGCAGCAAGATGTCCCACAAAAAGCGCAAAGGCCCCGCGCCGTCCATGCGCGAGGCCTCGACAAGTTCGTCGGGCACGGTCAGAAAAAACTGCCGGAACAAAAAGGTGGCGGTGGCCGAGGCAATCAGCGGCACGGTCAGGCCCGCATAGGTGTTGAGCATGCCCAGGTCCGACACCACCTGGTAGGTCGGGCCGATACGCACTTCTACCGGCAGCATCAGCGTGATGAAGATCATCCAGAAGAAAAAATTCTTCAGCGGAAAACGAAAGTAAACGATTGCAAACGCCGACAACAGAGAGATGGAAATCTTGCCGAAGGTGATGATCAGCGCTGTCACCAGACTGACCCACATCATGCGCGCCACCGGCGCACCCGAGCCAGCACTCACGTCTTGACCCAGCAGGGCCGTCTTGTAGCTTTCCCACAAGTGCGAACCCGGCAGCAGCGGCATAGGCGCCTGCACGATCTCCTGTGCGGTGTGACTTGAGGCGACAAAAGCCAGGTACAGCGGAAAGGCCACGATGCTCACGCCCACAAGCATCACGGCATGGGCCAGAAAGGCCAGGAGAGGGCGTCTTTCAACCATGGTCAGTATTGAACCTTTTTCTCGACATAACGGAACTGCACCACCGTCAGCGCCACCACGATGACCATGAGCACCACCGACTGCGCGGCCGACCCGCCCATGTCCATGGCCTTGAAGCCGTCGTAATAAACCTTGTAAACCAGGATCGAGGTGTCCCGACCGGGCCCGCCCTGGGTTGCGGCATCGACGATGGCGAAAGTGTCAAAAAACGCGTAGACGACGTTGATCACCAACAGGAAAAACGTGGTGGGTGACAAGAGCGGAAACTGGATCGTCCAGAACCGGCGCCAGGGCCGGGCGCCGTCAATGGCCGCGGCTTCGATCAGAGACTTGGGGATCGACTGCAGACCGGCCAGAAAAAACAGAAAGTTGTAGGAAATCTGCTTCCAGACAGCCGCCATGATGATCAAGGCCATGGCCTGGCCCGAATTGAGCAGGTGATTCCAGTCATAGGCGAACTTACCGAGGAAATACGAGACCACCCCCAGCGAGGGCGAGAACATGAAAACCCACAGCACCGCAGCCACCGCGGGGGCTACGGCGTAAGGAAGGATCAAGAGCGTTTTGTAAGCCAGCGCCCCCTTGATGATGCGGTCGGCAAAGACGGCCAGCAGTAAGGACAAACTGATGCCCAGCCCAGCGACCATGACCGAGAAAAATGCGGTGGTTTTGAATGAAGCAGCATACAACGGGTCATTGAAGAGCCGCCTGAAGTTGTCCAGTCCGACCCATTCGGTCGACGATCCGAAGGCGTCTTGCAACTGAAAAGATTGCACCAGCGCCTGGCTTGCGGGCCAAAAGAAAAACA
>CAJAOB010000138.1 GCA_903941205.1 uncultured Burkholderiales bacterium
CGTTCGGCGAAAAAATCATCGGAATCGCTACGGTCCGGGAAGCGCAAGACCTGGTGCTGGCAGTCGCCGCGGCCCGGCACCAGCACGAGGCCTGGCTCTACCAGCAGCGCATGGGGCGGCTCACGCGGCTTTTGATTGCTGAATTCACGGCGCTCAAGCGCGAGCGCGGCTGGGTCGACATGAATGACGTCGAGCGCGCCGCGCTGGTCATGCTTGGCGACGCCGTGCTTTCGGGCTGGGTGCAGGAAAAGCTGGATGCGCGCGTGCGCCATCTGCTGATCGACGAGTTCCAGGACACCAACCCGCTGCAATGGCAGGCCTTGCTGGCCTGGCTGGGCAGCTACACCGGCGCCGGTCAAGCCCCCGGCGTGTTCATCGTTGGCGACCCGAAACAAAGCATCTACCGTTTTCGGCGTGCCGAGCCCCAGGTGTTTCGCGCGGCGCAAGCCTTTGTGCAGGACGGCCTGGGTGGCGATTTACTCAGCTGCGACCACACCCGACGCAATGCGCAGGGGGTGATTGCCGCTGTCAACGCGGCCATGGCGCAAGCGGTGCAAGTCGATAGCTACGAAGGCTTTCGCGCCCACAGCACGGACTCCCTCCTGGCAGGCGAGGTCGGGCGCCTGCCGGCCATCCTGCGCGGCAAGCAGGCCAAGACCGGCGGGCAAGACGCGAACAGCGCGGACAGTGTCTGGCGCGACAGCCTGCTCGAGCCCCGTGAAGTGACCGAGGAAACCCTGCGCACGCTGGAGGCACGCCAGGCCGCGGCCTGGATTGCCGCGCAACTCGCGGCCTTGCCAGCGCCGGGCGATGGTGCTTCGCACAAGCGGCTTGAGCCGGCCAACATCATGGTGCTGTCACGCAAGCGCGCGGGCCTGCTGCCCTTGCAGCAAGAGCTTCGCGCGCTCAATATTCCAGCGCAGATCGGCGAGAAAACCGCGCTGATCGATTGCTGCGAAGTGCAGGACGTGGTCGCCTTGCTCGACGCGCTGGTCTCGCCGCAACACGACCTGTCGCTGGCGCGCGCCTTGCGCTCGCCCCTGTTCAACGTGGATAACAGCGCGCTGGTGCAGCTCGCCCTGGCGCAGCGCCGCCTGAGCCGGCCGTGGTCTTCATTGCTGCAAGCTGACGCCGAAAGTCCGCTTGACGAATTGCGCGGCCCCGAGGCGAGCAGCCTGAAAGGCGTCGCGCTGTCATTGGCACGCTGGAAGCAGTGGCTGGACACGCAGCCACCGCACGATGCCTTGCAGTCGATTTACGACGATGGCGATGTCATGGCGCGCTTTGCTGCCGCCGCCCCCGACGCGCAGCGCGACGCAGTGCTGGCGAATTTGCGGGCGCTGCTGTCCGTCACGCTGCAACTCGATGGCGGCCGTTACAGCACCCCTTACGCGCTGGTGCGTGCGCTCAAGGCCGGCGGGATTCAGGCGCCTGCCACGGTCAGCGCCAACGCGGTCAGGCTGCTGACCATTCATGGCGCCAAGGGCCTGGAGGCCGAGGCCGTGCTGCTGCTGGACACCGATACGCCGCCGCGCAACGCCGAGAGCATGGGCGTGCTGGTGGATTGGCCCGGCGAAGCCAGCGTGCCGAAGCGCTTTGTTTTTCTCGTCAGTGAAAGCCGGCCGCCGGCCTGTTGCGCAGACGCCTTGGAGGCCGAAAAAATGGCGCGCCATCGTGAGGAGCTCAACGCACTTTACGTGGCGCTCACACGGGCCAGGCGCACGCTGGTGATGTCGGCCATCGAGTCGCATCGCGATGCGCCCGGCAGCTGGTGGCTGCGCTTGCATCCGCTGGCGACTGAATGGTCTGAGCCGGCCCTTGGGTCTGTGGCTGGCCCGCCTGCGGCGGCCAGCCCGCCGCAGGGTCCGACGCCTGCCGGCTTTGCACTGGCCGTGTTGCCCCGCTTTGCCTTGCGTGCGGATGCACCGGCCAAGGCTGCGCCCGATGCTGATTCACCCTCGTCCAGAACCGGTCAGGCCATGCACCGCTTGCTCGAGTGGGGCACCCTGAGCGAGCGCCACGTACGCGCGGTCACGCGCGAGTTTCGGCTTGATCTGACGCAGACCGAGAGCGCGCTGGCCGGTGCCAGGAGCATCTTGAACGGGCAGGGCGCCTGGGCCTGGGATGCGGCTGTTGTCAGCTGGCAAGGCAATGAAGTCGAGCTCGCTTACCAGGGCAAAAGTCACCGGCTGGACCGGCTTGTGCAGCGCTGCGATGCTGGCCACGAAGGCCACTGGTGGGTGCTTGACTACAAGTCCAACCCGGCGCCGCAACATGTGCCTGAACTGCGCGCTCAAATGCAGACCTACCGCGACGCGGTGCAGGCCGTGTACCCGTCCCAGACCGTCAAGGCCGCTTTCCTGACTGCGCAGGGCTTGATCATTGAGCTGCTCTGAAGCCGCACGGACGCCGAACCGCTGATCTGCCGGTCCGCTGACCCACTGACCCACTGACCTACTGAGCCGCCGGCGTGTCGCGTCCGCCGGCCCCGGGCTGACGTGACATCAGGGCCTGGAAAATCCCACGCTGGCCGGGCGGCCCTGCATGTGCAGGCTGGCCAGCTGTTCGGGTGTTTGCGCCAGCAGCCTTCCCTTGCGCCAAACCTTCAGGCGGTTTGCCCGCAGCCTGATCGCCTCGACCGCGTCATGCGCCTGCAACAGCACAAAGCTGGCATCGCAGCCTGCCTCCAGCCCGTAGTGGGCCAGGTGCATGACTTTCGCGGCGTGGCTCGTCACCGCATCAAAGCAGGCGCGCATGCCTTTCTGGCTGGTCATCTGCGCAACGTGCAGGCCCATGTGGGCGACTTCGAGCATGTCGCCGCTGCCCAGGCTGTACCACGGGTCCATCACGCAGTCGTGGCCAAAGGCGACGTTCACACCGGCGGCCATGAGTTCAGGAACGCGGGTCATGCCGCGGCGCTTGGGGTAGCTGTCGTGGCGGCCTTGCAGCGTGATGTTGATCAGCGGATTGGCCACCACGCTGACGCCGCTTTGGGCGATCAGCGGCAGCAGCTTGCTCACGTAATAGTTGTCCATGCTGTGCATGGACGTGCAATGCGAGCCGTTGACGCGACCTTGCAGGCCCAGGCGCTGCGCTTCAAAGGCCAGGGTTTCGATGTGGCGCGAAAGCGGGTCGTCCGACTCGTCGCAGTGCATGTCGACCAGCAGGCCGCGCCGGGCGGCGATCTCGCACAGCAGCGTCACGCTGGCCGCGCCTTCGGCCATGGTGCGCTCAAAGTGCGGAATGCCGCCGACCACGTCCACGCCCTTGTCGAGCGCGCGCTCCAGGTGGGCAAGGCCGCCGGGGCTGCGCAGCACACCGTCTTGCGGAAAAGCCACCAGCTGCAAATCCAGGTAGGGCGCGACTTGACGCCTGACTTCGAGCAGTGCGTCAACCGCCAGCAGGCTCGGGTCGCTGGTGTCCACGTGGGTGCGAATGGCCAGCAGCCCCTTGGCCACGGCCCAGTCGCAATAGGCCAGCGCCCGCGCGATCAGGGCTTCGGCCTTGAGCAGCGGTTTTAGCTCGCCCCACACGGCAATGCCTTCGAGCAGCGTGCCGCTTTCATTGACGCGCGGCAGGCCGTAGCTGAGCGTGGCGTCCATGTGAAAGTGCGGATCGACAAAGTGCGGTGTCAACAGATAACCCTGGGCGTCGACGGTCTCC
>CAJAOB010000139.1 GCA_903941205.1 uncultured Burkholderiales bacterium
CTTTTCATGCCAGGGCCAGCCCCGTGCGCTGGCGATGCCGATCGCCGCTTGGACAGAAGCAGTCGGTCTGAGCCAGGCCGGCCAGCGCGAAAAATCTGCAAACGCCAGCCCGTCGCCATTTGGAAACCGCAGCCGCAGCGGCAGGCGAAGCAGGTGCGTGGCCGGCGCCACACCAAGCTCTTGCATCAGTTGCAAGGTGCAGTCGTAGGCACCGATCAGGATGTGTTGGCCGTTGTCAAGCGCCAGCGGCTCGCCGTCAGCGAGGATATCCACCCGCCGCGCCCGGCCGCCGGCCGTGCGGGCGCTCTCCAGCAGCGTGACCTGGTGCCCGCACCGCGCCGCCTCGACGGCTGCGGCGCAACCGGCCCAGCCAGCACCCACCACGGCCAGCTTCATGGTCTGACCTCCAGCGGCAGGCGAGGGCGGTCGAATCGGTCCCGGTGGTGCCGGTGGTGCCGGTGGCGCAGTTGCATGCCTCAGGCCATGCGGCCAAAGGCCTGGGTTTTCCACGCCAGCCAGAACTTGCGCAGCGGCGTCAGGCTGACGCGCTGGTGCAGCACCTGGTAGCCATCGGCTTGAATCTCGCGCAGCAAGGTGCGGTAGATGCTGGCCATCATGAGGCCCGGTTTTTGGGCCCGGTGGTCGCAAGCGGGCAATTCGGCCAGCGCCTCGTCGTACAAGGCCAGCGCCCGCTGGGCCTGAAAAGCCATGAGTGCGCTGAAATTCGCCGAGTACTGGCGTTTGAGGATCTCATGCGCCTTCACGTCGAACTGCTGCAATTCGCTGACCGGCAGGTAAATGCGCCCGCGCAACGCGTCTTCGCCGACGTCCCGGATGATGTTGGTGAGCTGAAAGGCCAGTCCCAGCTTGTGGGCGTAACGCGTCGTGGCTGGGTCGGTCTGGCCAAAAATCCGGGCAGCCACTTCGCCCACCACGCCAGCGACCAGGTGGCAGTAGCGCTGGAGCGCCTGGAAGTCCAGATAGCGGTTCTGAGCCAGGTCCATCTGGCAGCCTTCGATCACCGCCTGCAAATGGCGCGCCTCGATGCCATAGGCGGCTGCGCAGGGCATCAGGGCTTGCATGACCGGATGGCTTGGCTGGCCGGCAAAGGACTTGTCAACTTCAGATTGCCACCAGGCCAGCTTGGTGCCGGCCACGCCGGGGTCAGTCACTTCGTCGACGACATCATCGACCTCGCGGCAAAACGCGTAAAACGCGGTGATGGCGGCGCGTCTGTCCTTGGGCAAAAACAGGAAGGCGTAGTAAAAGCTGCTGCCGGAAGCGGCGGCTTTTTGCTGGACGTATTGCTCAGGATTCATGCCAGAGATTGTCGCCTCAAGCGCTGCAGCGGTGCCCGACGCGGTGAGGCTACATGCGCAGCGTGCGCCAGCCCATGAGCAGCGCGTCGCGCCGGCCTATGACCGGCCTGTGCCGGAGGCTGGCGAACTCGATCTGCTCAATTCGCTCGGCGATGCGCAGGCCGCCTTGCACCACCAGGCGAAGCTCCCAGCCGGCCCGGCCCGGCACTTTGTTGACCAAGGGCGCACCTTGGCGCATGAGCTGGCGCGCCCAGTCGACGCTGTCGGCCACCAGGGTACGGGTGTTCGGGCTGAGTTGCCGGGCAAGCAACTGGGCTTCGCTCACGCCGTGGCGCGCCTGCATGTCAGCCGGCAGGTAAATCCGCCCGCGCGGCAGGTCCACGCTGAGGTCTTGCCAGAAATTGACCAGTTGCAGTGCCGTGCAGATGCAGTCACTCTGGCGCAGCGCCTCGTCGCCATGAACCCCGTAGAGGTGCAGCAGCAGCCGCCCCACGGGGTTGGCCGAGCGGCGGCAATAGTCGAGCAACTCGGCCTGGTCGGCGTAGCGGGTTTTGCTGATGTCTTGCTCGAAGGCGCTGAGCAAATCGGTCAGCAGCGCCAGGGGCAGTTGCCACTGACGAAGTACCGGGGCCAGCGCGTCAAACACCGACGCCCAGCGGCCCGAACCCGCATTGCCGCAGGCCGCGGCGTTCAGGTCGGCCCGGTAGGCCGCCAGGTCTGCCAGACGTTCGTCGGGTGAGGCATCGCCTTCGTCGGCCAGATCGTCTGCCGTGCGCGCGAAGTGATAGATGGCGGCGACCGCCGGCCTGAGCCGCGGCGGGCAGAGCCAGGACGCCACTGGAAAGTTCTCGTAATGCTCGATCTTGCCGGCCTGTGCGGGTGCGCCGGCGATGCCTTTGGCGAGGGCAGTAGCAGGAGCCGGAGACGGGGGAAGGACCTTCATGGCTGGATTGTCGCTTGACAGCTTTGGCCGTTTCTCCTAAATTACTAACCCGCTAGTCATTAGTAATCCCTTGCAGCTTGCGCTGCGCGCGCAGTCTGCCCCCAGCGGGCGTCCATCTCATGAATACAACATTACTTTTCGCCGCCCTCGCCATGCTTCTCCACGGCTGTTCCAAGGCGCCTGCGGCACCCGAGCCGGTGCGGGCTGTCAAGATCATCACCGTGGGCGCCGACAAATTCGCTTCCGGCTCTGAATTTGCCGGTGAGGTCCGGGCGCAGGTGGAGTCCCGGCTTGGGTTCCGGGTGGGCGGCAAGGTCATGACGCGCCGGGTCGAACTCGGTCAACGTGTCAAAGCCGGCCAGATCCTGGCGCAACTCGACCCGACAGACTACAAACTGGCGGTGGACGCCGCCCGCGCCCAGGTTGCGGCTGCGCTGACCAACCGCGACCTCGCGGCCGCTGACTTCAAGCGTTACCGTGAACTGCGTGAGCAGAACTTCATCAGCAGCGCCGAGCTCGAGCGACGCGAGGCTTCGCTCAAGGCAGCGCAGGCGCAGCTCGAGCAGGCCCAGTCGCAATTGGCGGCGCAGGGCAATCAGGTCAGCTACGCGGCGCTGGTCGCCGATGTGTCCGGGGTGGTTACCGCCGTCGAGGCCGAAGCCGGTCAGGTGGTGGCTGCTGGCACGCCGGTGTTCAGGATTGCCGCTGACGGACCACGTGACGCGGTTTTTGCCGTGCCGGAAGACCGCCTCGCGGCGATCAAGCCGGGGCTTGCCGTGCGGGTCAAGGTCTGGCCCGGCAGCGCTGAGCTAGCCGGAAAGGTTCGCGAGGTCGCGGCCAGTGCCGACCCTGTGACCCGCACCTACCAGGTCAAGGTGACCTTGACCGCCGGCACACCGCCGCCCGCCCTGGGCGCGACCGTGACCGTGATGGCGCAGGGCCTGGGTGGCGCAGGCCTGGAGGGCCGGCCCGTCATCAAGCTGCCCACGTCCGCGCTGCGCCAAGAGGGCCAGGGCACCGCCGTCTGGGTGCTGGACAGCGCCAGCATGACGCTGCGCTCGCAAGCCGTGCAAGTGGCCACGGCCGATGGCAACGACGCCGTGATCGCCTCAGGCCTCGCGCCCGGCATGCAGGTGGTGAGCGCTGGCGTGCATGTGCTCTCGCCAGGACAGAAGGTCACCATTTACCAGCCCCGGGCAGCCGCCACCCC
>CAJAOB010000140.1 GCA_903941205.1 uncultured Burkholderiales bacterium
GAGGTGATGTCCAGGCCTTCGCGCTCGTCTTCTTCGCTGACGCGAAGACCGATCGTCAGATCCACAATTTTGTAGGCAATGAAGGAAACCACGCCAGACCAGATCACGGTGATGAGAACCGCCTTGGCTTGCGTCCAGACCTGCGCCACGATGGAGTAGTCGGCTGCGGTTACGGCGGTGGCGGTGACCCAGTCGGCCACGTAACCAGGGCCGCCCAGGCTTGGCGAATTGAACACGCCGGTGAGCAGCGCGCCCAGAATGCCGCCGATGCCGTGCACGCCGAAGACGTCCAACGAATCGTCTGCGCCCAACATTTTCTTCAGGCCATTGACGCCCCAGAGGCAGGCAAAGCCAGCGATGAAACCGATGACCAGACCACCGCCGATACCGACGTTGCCGGCGGCCGGTGTGATGGCGACCAGACCGGCAACCGCACCCGAGGCTGCACCCAGCATCGAAGCTTTGCCGCGCATCAGCGCTTCGCCGACGCACCAGGCCAGTACAGCGGCAGCGGTTGCACCCAGGGTGTTGATGAAGGCCAGGGCTGCAAAGCCGTTGGCTTCGAGCGCGGAGCCGGCGTTAAAGCCGAACCAGCCCACCCACAGCAGGGCGGAACCCACCATCGTCAGCGTCAGGCTGTGAGGCGCCATGGCTTCCTTGCCGTAGCCGATGCGCTTGCCGACCATGTAGGCGCCGACCAGGCCGGCCACAGCGGCGTTGATGTGCACCACGGTGCCGCCGGCAAAGTCCAGCGCGCCCGACTGCCAGATATAACCGGCCTTGCCGTTCATGGCGTCGACCACTTCCTTGCCGGTGTAGGCGTCAGGGCCCATCCAGAACCAGACCATATGGGCGATCGGTGCGTAGCTGAAGGTGAACCAGATCACCATGAACAGCAGCACGGCGGAAAACTTCATGCGCTCGGCGAAAGCGCCGACGATGAGCGCGCAGGTGATGCCGGCAAAAGTGGCCTGGAAGGCGGCGAAGACGATCTCGGGGATGACCACACCCTTGCTGAAGGTGGCGGCGTTGGCGAAGGTGCCCGCAGCGTTGTCCCAGACACCGCCCATGAAGAGCCGGTCAAAGCCGCCGAAGAAGGCGTTGCCTTCAGTGAATGCCAGGCTGTAGCCGTAGATGAACCACAGCACGACGATCATGGAGAAGGTGACCATGACCTGCATGAGCACCGACAGCATGTTCTTGCTGCGAACCAGACCGCCGTAAAACAGCGCCAGACCGGGAATGGTCATGAGGATCACAAGGATGGTCGAGACCATCATCCAGCCGGTATCGCCCTTGTTGGGAACTAAAACAGGCGCGGCGGCCGTTGCGGCTGCAGCGGGTGCTGCTGCTACAGCGGGTGCGGCAGCATCGGCCGGCTTGGCTTCTGCGGCAGCAGATACAGCGGCGGCGGGCGCAGCAGCGGGGGCTTGCGCCATGGCGGGTGAACCGGAGACAAACAGCGTCAAGCCAAGGGCAAGACTGGCGAGTAGGTTTTTCATGTCGGTATCTTCTTTGGAGGTTGGAGACTGAGCCTTACAGCGCTTCTTTGCCGGTTTCGCCGGTCCGAATGCGAACAACCTGTTCGAGGTTGTAGACAAAAATCTTGCCGTCGCCGATCTTGCCGGTCCGGGCAGCGCCCTCAATAGCTTCAATCACGCGGTCGACGAGCTCCTCGGAAACAGCTGCTTCGATCTTGACCTTGGGCAGGAAGTCGACCACGTACTCTGCCCCGCGGTACAGCTCGGTGTGGCCTTTCTGGCGCCCGAAGCCCTTGACTTCGGTGACCGTGATGCCTTGAACGCCAATGCCGGAAAGCGCTTCGCGCACTTCGTCCAGCTTGAACGGTTTGATGATGGCCGTGACGAGTTTCATGTTCGGTTTTCTCCAGGATGAAAAGCGGAGCGGTCAAGCCGCACCTGCCGGTTTACAACAGATCGCAGCTTCGATAAGCATGGACCATGCCACCCTTGTTCTTCCGTCCATTAGCGCTACGGCAAAATCGGCTCGGCACAACACATGCATACTAAAGGACTCATTCACAAATAGCACCAAAGTCGGGCATTGCTTGGCGCCCTATTTTGGTGCGAAATTAAGGGCCTTGTTCTCATGAGCTTATCTTTAGTGCATAGCCGGACCCTCTTGGGCCTGCAAGCGCGACCTGTCACGGTCGAAGTGCATCTGGCCAATGGTCTGCCGAGCTTCACCCTGGTCGGCCTGGCCGAGACCGAGGTGAAGGAAGCGCGCGAACGGGTGCGCTCGGCGATTCAAAACAGCGGTCTCGAATTTCCGGGCAACAAGCGCATCACCGTCAACCTGGCGCCGGCCGACCTGCCCAAGGATTCGGGCCGCTTTGACCTGCCGATTGCCCTGGGCATTCTGGCGGCCAGCGGGCAGCTCGACGCCGCCAAGCTGGCCGGCTACGAGTTTGCTGGCGAGTTGTCGCTGGGCGGCGACCTGCGGCCGGTGCGCGGCGCGCTGGCCATGAGCCTGGCTCTGCCCGAAAGCGCCGGCGGCCCCAAGCCGCCCCTGGTCTTGCCTGAAGGCAGCGCGCAAGAAGCCGCGCTGGTGCCTGACGTGCGGGTCTACCGAGCGCGGCATTTGCTCGATGTGGTGCAGCAGTTTTTGCCGGGCGACGCCGTGCCCGAGCCCAGCGAAGGCTGGCAGCGCGTGGTCAGCGACCCGCTGCCCGCCCAGGCGCATTACCCGGACCTCGCTGACGTCAAAGGTCAGGCGGCGGCTAAGCGCGCGCTGGAGATCGCCGCGGCGGGCGGCCATTCGATCCTGCTCATGGGCGCGCCCGGCTCGGGCAAGTCGATGCTGGCGCAGCGCTTTGCCGGCCTACTGCCCGCCATGAGCACGCAAGAAGCTCTTGAAAGCGCGGCCATCGCCTCACTGGGCGGGCGCTTTTCGCTGGACCGCTGGCAGCTGCGGCCGACCTGTTCGCCGCACCACACGGCCAGCGCCGTGGCTCTGGTCGGCGGCGGCACGCCGCCGCGGCCCGGCGAGATTTCGCTGGCGCACTGCGGCGTGCTGTTCCTCGACGAGTTGCCGGAGTTTCCACGCGCCGCGCTCGAAGCCCTGCGCGAGCCGCTGGAGTCCGGCAGCATCACTATCTCGCGAGCCGCGCAGCGCGCCGAGTTTCCGGCACGCTTTCAACTGATCGCCGCCATGAACCCCTGCCCCTGCGGCTACCTGGGCTCGAGCCTGCGCGCCTGCCGGTGCTCGCCTGAACAAGTGTCGCGCTACCAGGGCAAACTCAGCGGACCGCTGCTCGACCGCATTGATCTGCATGTCGAAGTCGGCACCCTGGCCGCGCACGAACTCGTCAACGCACTCCCCGGCGAATCCACCGTCAGCATCCGCGCCCGCGTGCTGCTGGCGCGCGAGCGCGCCCTGGCCCGCCAGGGCAGCGCCAACCAGGCGCTGGAAGGGCAGGCGATTGACGCCCAGTGCGCGCTGCCGGTTGAAGCCGCCAAGTTCCTGAACCTCGCCGCCACCCGCCTGGGCTGGTCGGGCCGCAGCATCCACCGCTGCCTGAAGGTCGCCCGCACCATTGCCGATCTGGCCGGCGCCGACAGCGTGCTGGTGGGGCATGTCGCCGAGGCGGTGCAGTACCGGCGGGCCTTGAAAGGCGCTTGAACGGCGCTTGAAAGGCGCTTGAAAGGCGCTCAAATGGAGCGTGAACGGGGTGTGAGGCGGGTGTGATGTGGGTTTAAGGCGGGCTTGAGGCGGGTTTGAGCGGGGTTTAAGCAGGACCTGGAAGGCACTCAAACGGCGCTCGACAGGCGTCTGAACGCCGCTTGCCGCAGCGGCTGCGTCCGGTCGTAGCCGTCAGGCCGCCGGGTAAACGGGCAGCGCGAGCAAGGGCGGCCGGCCAGAAGCCGGCGCGTAGAATCCCGCCGGCATGCGCCCCACACCCCCCTCTTCTGCGCTCAAGCAGATCAAGCAACGCCGCTCGCGCACCCTGACGACCATCGTGCGCGAAGAGATCGCCGGCATGATCGCCTCGGGAGACTTGTCGGGCGGCGACCGTGTCAATGAGAGCGAGCTGGCGACCCGCCTGGGCATCAGCCGCGGCCCGGTGCGCGAGGCCTGCCGCAGCCTCGAAGAAGCCGGACTGCTGGTAAGCGCGGTGAACCAGGGCGTTTTTGTGCGCGAGATGACGCTCGACGACGCCCGCGAGCTCTACGAAGTGCGCGGCGCGCTGTCCGGCCTGATCGGCCGGCTGGCGGCTGAACGCGTGACAGCCGCTTCGCTGCAAGCCCTGCAAGCGCTGGTGGACGCCATGGACGCGGCCGCCGAGCAGCAGGATTTGTCGGGCTACTACAAGCTCAATCTGGAGTTTCATGAGCTGCTCATGAAAATCGCCAGCAACCAGACGCTGGCCGAGCTGTACCTGTCCATCGTCAAGCAAACCCACCTGTTTCGCCGTCGCGGGCTGGTGCAGCAAGGCAGCCTGAAGACATCGAACGAGGAGCACCGCGCGATCGTGCAGGCATTGGCGCAGCATGACGCGGCCGTGGCCGAACAGACCCTGGCCCGCCACGTCGCGCAAGGCTGGTTGCGGCTGGCCGGAACGGTCAGCGCCGTCTGAAAACCCGGCTTTTCCGCTTGGACAGACCGCCTCCGCCGCGGCGCCTGAAACTGTTGACAGTTGGCAATCTCTACTATAATTTTTTCGATCGGAAACCCGTTCTGCCCGACCCCGAGGCGCAAGCCACGACTCGCCGACACTCCAAACCCTGACCCCTGAAAAGCTGACAGCCCGAGGCGCGGGCGCCGGCCTGACCTCAACCGAAAAACTGGAGACCCCATGACACTGAAAAAACTGCTCGCCCTGAGCCTGCTCTCGCTGGCGCTGGCACCCGCGGCGCAACTCGCCCAAGCGCAACTCGCCCAAGCGCAAGACGCCTATCCGGCAAGCCGTGTTTCGCTGGTCACGCACTCCAGCCCGGGCGGCGGCACCGACGTCTTCTTGCGTGACCTCGTCAAGCACTTGCCGCTGAAGACCAATTTTGCGATCGAGAACATTCGCGGCGGCAGCGGCGCCACGGCGGTCGCGCATGTGGCCAAGAGCCCGGCTGACGGCTCGGTGCTGTACGGCACCACGCCAACCTACATCCAGACCACGCTGCTGTCCAAGCCGGCTGTGGGCTACGACGGGCTGGACCCGCTGGCCATCATCTTCATCGACCCGGAAGTCATCTACACGCGCGCCGAGTCGCCCTTCAAGACGCTGGCGGAAGTGATCGCCTTCGCCAAGGCGAACCCCGGCAAGTCGCGCTGGGGCGCGTCCAACCCGGCGTCGCTGGAGCGCATCGCCATGGAACGCCTTGCCCGTGCGGGCGGCGTGAAAGTGCCCATCGTCAGCCATGAAGGCGGCGCTGACCAGATGATCGGCGTGCTCAACGGCACCTACGACATCGGCGTGGGCGAAATCCAGGAGCTGCAAGCGCAACTGGAGGCCGGCAAGATCCGCTTGCTGGCCACGCTGTCCGAGACGCGGCTGTCGGGGCTGCCGCAACTCATGACCGCCAAGGAACAGGGCCTGAACGTGGTGGTGCGCAAGTTCCGCGGACTGGCCTCGCCCAAGGGCATGCCGGATGCGGTGGCGAAACAGTGGGAAGAAGCCCTGCGCAAGGCCCTGGCCTCGCCGGCTTACAAGACCGAATACACCAAGGAACACCTGACGCCCATGCTGCTCGGAAGGGAAGCCGCCCGCAAGTTCACCGCCGAGGTGGCGCAGGAAACCCGTGACTCCTTCAAAGAGCTCGGCCTGCTGAAATGAACGAACGCAAGGCGGACCGCATCACCGGGGTAGCAGGGCTCGCCCTGTCTGGGACTTATATCGCCTACGCACAGAGTATTGAAGACAGCTTGCTGGCCGACGAAGTGGGTGCCGCTGGCGTTCCCTCGGGGGTGGGCCTGATCATGCTGCTGGCCGCAGCAGCGCTGTTCATCAAGGCCAGCGCACAGGGCGAGCCGACGGCGGTCGATGAAGCGCCTGCGCCAAGCCCATGGCGCTCGCACCAATTGGCGCTGGGCCTGCTGGCGATCTTGGCGGTGTATGTGCTGCTGCTACCGCTGGCCGGCTACGCGGTGTCGGTGGCACTGCTGCTGGCCGCCGTGGGATGGCTGGCGGGCGCCCGCGCGCCCAAGACGCTGGCCTTGAGCGCGGCGCTGGGCGCACTGGGGCTGTGGATCTTGTTTTCTGTAGTGCTCGGCATTCGCCTGCCGGCTGGCCTGTGGCCGGCGGCCTGGGGAGTCTGAGCATGGACGCTTTTTGGAACACGCTGCTCAGCCTGCCGACACTGTGGCTGGTGGTGGCTGCTTTTGCCGGCGTGCTGTGGGGCATTTTGGGCGGCGCGCTGCCCGGCATTTCACCCTCGATCGCCATGGCGCTGCTGCTGCCATTTACCACCGGCATGGACCCGTCCACGGCCATCGTGTTGCTGGCCAGCGTTTACGTGGGCGCGGAATACGGCGGATCGATCCCGGCCATTCTGATCCGCACGCCAGGCACCAATTCGGCCTCGGCGACGGTACTCGATGGCTATGAAATGGCGCGTCAGGGCAAAGCCGGCGAGGCGCTGGGCATCTCGCTGATCTCGGGCTTGTATGGCGGCCTGTTTGGTCTGGCGGTGTTGGTGCTGGCCACCGAAAGTCTGGCGCGTGTTGCGCTGGCATTCACGCCGGCGGCCTATTTTTCACTTGGGGTTCTGGGCCTGTCGGTCATCGCCGGCCTGTCGGGCGGCTCCTTGCTGCGCGGGGTCATTGCCGCCTGCATCGGCCTGATGCTGGCCTTCATCGGTAGCGACCCGGTCTCGGGCGTGCCGCGCTTCACCTTCGGCTCGGCCGATCTGCTGGCGGGCATCAAGCCCATTCTGATCATGGTCGGGCTGTTCGCGGTGACCGAAATGCTGGTGCAAATTGGCGAGCCCGCCTGGAACAAGGCGATCAAGTCGCAGGCCCGGCTGAAGCTACCCGGCTGGGCCATGAGCAAGCGCCTGGCCAAGCCGCAATCCATTGGCGCGGTGATCGGCACGGTCGAGGGCGTGACGCCGGGCGCGGGTGGCACCATCGCCGCTTTCATGGCGTACTCCGAAGCCAAGCGCTGGTCCAAGCACCCCGAAGAGTTTGGCAAGGGCTCGCCCGAAGGCGTGGCCGCACCCGAAGCGGCCAACAACGTCGTCACGGCCACGGCCCTGGTTCCCCTGCTCAGCCTGGGCATCCCTGGCTCGAACTCTGCGGCCATTTTGCTGGGCGGCTTTTTGATTCATGGCCTGCAACCCGGGCCCATGCTGTTCCAAAAAGCGCCCGAGGTGGTTTGGAGCCTTTACGGCGGTTTGTTGGCCGCCAACATCGCCATGCTGCTGATCGGCCTGGTCATTCTGGGGCCCTGCATCTGGCTGGTGAACCGGCCCAAGCCCTACCTCATGGCCTTCATCCTGGCCCTGGTGATGTCGGGCGTTTACGCCATGCACCAAAGCGTTTTCGAGCTCGGTCTGGTGCTGGCTGTTGGCGTGCTGGGCTACGGCATGCGCCTGCTCAAGCTGCCCGTACTGCCACTGGTGCTGGGCCTGGTGCTGGGCTCGATGGTCGAGTCCAATTACCGGCGCAGCCTGCTGATCTCCGGCGGCGAGCACAGCATCTTTTTCACCGATCCGGTCTCGCTGGCGCTGCTGCTGCTGGCCGCCGCGCTGACGCTTTACACCGGCTGGAAAGAATTCAGCGCCAAACCGAAAACTGCCTCATGAAGACTCAAGCCACTGCTGCGGCTACTGCCGAAAAAGCCACCGTTTCCCGGCGCCTGGCGCAAGCCATCACGGCCTCGCAGCCCGAAAACTGGCCGGCAGCCCGGGCGGTTGGCCAGCGCCTGCTGATGGACATCGCCGGCATCTGCATTGCTGCCCGCAGTGAATCCTATGTCAAGGCCGCCATGGCCGCCGTCGACCAGGACGGGCCCTGCACGGTGATTGGCGCGGCGCCGTCGTTTGGCGTGGAAGCAGCGGCCTTCGTCAACGGCATTGCTGCGCACGGCGAAGACTTTGACGACACCTACGAGGGCGGGCCGGTGCATGCCGGCGTGGTCATCGTGCCGGCTTTGCTGGCCGCGGCGCAGCGCCACCAGCTCTCGGGCGCCGACTTGCTGCGCGGCATCGCCGTGGGCGTTGAAGTCATGTGCCGCCTGTGCGCCGTGGCGCCCACCAAAGTTCACAAGGCCGGCTTTCACCCGACCGCCATTTTTGGCGTGATGGGCGCCGTGGCCGGCGTTGGCGCGGC
>CAJAOB010000141.1 GCA_903941205.1 uncultured Burkholderiales bacterium
ACTCGAGGGCGCGCACGAAGTCGGCGTCGTAGAACATGGCCTCGTCGTCGCCGGAGTCCTTGGCTGAGACTTGCGAGTGAAAGCGGGCGGCCTGTTCCTGGGCGTCATTGAGTTCACTGAAACCGTTGCCGAATTCGCGGCCTGTGATGTAGAGCTCAAAGCGCTCGGTCACTTCAGGGCGGGCGTCGTTGGCGCGGGCCAGGGGCGAGATTTCGGTCGGATGCTCCATGATGAAGGTCGGCTGCCAGAGCTTTTCTTCGACGGTTTCTTCAAAGTACAGCACTTGCAAACTGGCCAGCGAGCGGCTCGAGAGCCGGTCTTTTTGTTCGGTGCAACCGAGCTTCTTGACCGCGTTGGTCAGCCATGCTTCGTCGTCCACGTTGGCGCCGGCTTCGGTGTGCTTGAGGATGGCTTCGCGGATCGTCAGGCGTTCAAAGGGCTGGCTCAGGTCCACCGGTTTGCCGCCGTAACTCAGTTGCAGCGTGCCGCAGGAGCGTTGTGCGGCGTCGCGGATCAGCGCTTCGGTGTAGGCCATCAGGTCGTTGTAGTTCCACCAGGCGGCGTAGAACTCCATCATCGTGAACTCGGGGTTGTGCCGCACGCTGATGCCTTCATTGCGGTAGCTGCGGTTGATCTCGAACACGCGCTCAAAGCCGCCCACGATCAGGCGCTTGAGGTAGAGCTCGGGGGCAATGCGCAAGAACATTTCCTGGTCGAGTGCGTTGTGGTGCGTCTTGAAGGGCTTGGCGTTGGCACCGCCCGGGATCGGGTGCAGCATCGGCGTTTCCACTTCCAGAAACTCGTTGGCGACCATGAATTCGCGCATGGCGCTGACGGCCTTGCTGCGCGCCACAAAGCGCTTGCGGGCGGCTTCGTCGGTGATCAGGTCCACATAGCGCTGGCGGTATTTGACTTCCTGGTCGGCCACGCCGTGAAACTTGTCGGGCAAGGGACGCAGGCTTTTGGTGATCAGGCGCAGGCTGGTGGCATGAATCGACAGCTCACCGGTTTTGGTTTTGAACAGCGTGCCTTCGGCGGCCACGATGTCGCCCAGGTCCCAGTGTTTGAAAGCGCTGTGCAGTTCTTCGCCCACACCTTCGTTGTTGATATAGACCTGGATGCGGCCGTGCGAGGGGCCAAAGGACGCGTCTTGCAAGGTGGCGAAACTGGCTTTGCCCATGACGCGCTTGAGCATCATGCGGCCAGCCACACTCACCTTGACGGCCAGCGGCTCGAGTTCTTCCTTGGTTTTGCTGTCATAGAGCGCAAACAAGGCTTCGGCGCGATGCGCCGGCTTGACGTCGTTGGGAAAGGCCACGCCAGCAGCGCGCAAGGTCTTGAGTTTTTCACGGCGCTCGGCCATCAGCTGGTTGTCGTCGGGCTGGGCGGAGGCCGCATCAGTCGGGGGCAGGGTGTTGGTTGTGGACATGGGTCAGCTGCAAAGAGTGCAGTTTTTTGGGATCGAAAAAAGTCTGAGCCAGCTTCGGGAGCCGGCGGCGCCTGTGGCCGAGGGCTTTACAGGTTAGCGGGTGATTTTAGGTTTAGAAGCACGGCTTTGGACGAGGCCGGCCCGCACCGGCCGATTTACCGCGTCAGCGACCGCACCCTCAGCCCGACAAGCCGCTGCGCTCAAGGATGTCGTTGACGAGCTCAAGCCGGACCAGCGGGTTGTCGAGTTCCATGAGCTGCTGCTTGAGCGCTACCGGGATCGGCAGGAGTTCGCTCCAGCGATTGGCCACCCAGCCACAGTCGCCGAACCGGTAGGGCGTGAGCATCGGCATCTGGTCGGCGGGCACCGCACGCTCCTGCAAGGTGCTGATCAGGTTTTCCAGCGCAGCAGCGGCCGCTTGCAGGTCTTCGGGCACTTCGACCGGTAGGTCGTCGGGCAAGCAGCTGGCTTCGGCAACCCACAGCCCGTGTTTGAGCTTTTCGCTGCTGGAGATCTTGAAGCGCTGCGTGCCGGTGCAGCGGATCATCATCAGTCCGGCTTGGGGCATCGAATAGTCGGTGATGGTGGCCAGAGTGCCGACGAGGTGAAAGGCTTCCTGGGCAAATCCGTCGCCGGAAGGCTCGTCTGCGGGCTTGCGCACCTCGGCGCCCTGCGTGAGTGAGACCACGCCAAAGGGCACGCCGTTTTTGTGACATTTGCCGATCATGTCAAGGTAACGTACTTCGAAAATCCGCAGCGGCAGCAAGCCGCCGGGGTGAAGTACCGTACCCAATGGAAACAGCGGCAGGGCAGACAATTGCAGGGCTTCGGACATGAGGCGCTCGGAGGTCAGAGGTCGGATGGGAGGCGGGCTTGCACCGCCGCCGAGATGGGGAATTCAGTCGACGGCGTCGGCTGGCTGCTTGAGCAGCATGGCCAGCGTGCTGGCGACTGTCTTGCGCAATTCGCGGCGGTCGCAGATCAAGTCCACGGCACCTTTGGACTGTAAAAACTCGGCGCGCTGAAAGCCTTCGGGCAGGGTCACTCGTACCGTCGACTCGATCACGCGGGGGCCGGCAAAGCCGATCAAGGCCTTCGGCTCGGCGATCACCACGTCGCCCACAAAGGCAAAGCCGGCGCTCACGCCGCCCATGGTCGGGTCGGTCAGCACGCTGATATAGGGCAGGCCTTTTTTGGCCAGGCGCGTCAGCGAGGCGTTGGTCTTTGCCATCTGCATGAGGCTGAGCAAGCCTTCCTGCATGCGGGCGCCGCCGGTGGCGGTAAAGCAGATGAAGGGCACTTTTTGCTCTATGGCCGTGTGCACGCCGCGCACAAAGCGCTCACCCACCACGCTGCCCATGCTGCCGCCCATAAAGTCAAATTCAAAGCAGGCCACCACCACGCCAATGCTGTGCACGGCGCCGCCCATGACGATCAGCGCATCCGTCTCACCGGTGTTTTCCAGGGCTTCCTTCAGACGCTCCGGGTATTTGCGGCTGTCCTTGAACTTCAGCGCGTCCAGCGGCAGTACTTCCTGGCCAATCTCGTAGCGGCCTTCCGGATCCAGAAAGGCGTCCAGCCGGGCTCTTGCGCCCATGCGGTGATGGTGGCTGCATTGCGGGCAGACGTTCTGGTTTTTTTCCAGGTCGCTCTTGTAGAGCACGGCTTCGCAACTCGGGCACTTGATCCACAGACCTTCTGGCACACTGCGGCGCTCGGTCGGGTCGGTAGGGCTGATCTTGGGTGGAAGCAGTTTTTCTAGCCAGCTCATGGCAGCTCCTTAAAGCAGGGGGGTGAACGCGTCACCGGGCGCTTTTCGTGGCAGTCCGGGGTAAAGGGATTGCCGCGCTGCGCTTTCATTGACGTTGTGGGTTGTTCGCTCGTTCAGGTTAACAAATCGCTGAGGCCCAGCAGAATTATGCGTCCAGGGCAGCGCGGATACCGGCCAGGAACTCCCGCACCACCGGTACCACCTGCTCTCTCGGCTGCTTGTCGATCAGCTGGATGATCTTGCTGCCAATGACCACGGCGTCTGCTACGCGGCTGATGGCTCGGGCCGTGACCGCATCGCGAATGCCAAAGCCCACGCCGACCGGCACGCTGACATGCTCGCGAATGCGCGGCAGCATGGTTTCGACGGCTTCAATGTCGAGCGCGCCCGAACCTGTCACGCCCTTGAGCGAGACGTAATACACATAGCCGCTGGCAACCCGGGCTACCTGCGCCATGCGCTCGGGGGTGCTGGTCGGTGCCAGCAAGAAGATCAGGTCCATGTTGTGCGCGCGCAGCTTGGCGGCGAAATCAACGCATTCTTCGGGCGGGTAGTCCACGACCAAAATACCGTCAATGCCGGCGGCAGCAGCATCGCGGACAAAGGCGTCAGCGCCGCGCTTGAAGTCGTAGGCCTCGATCGGGTTGGCGTAACCCATCAGTACCACGGGCGTCCTGTCGTCTTTCAGGCGGAACTCGCGCACCATCGCCAGCACCTGTACGAGGCCAATGCCAAAGGCCAGCGCGCGGTCGCCTGCCTTCTGGATCACCGGGCCGTCGGCGCTGGGGTCAGAAAACGGTACGCCCAGCTCGATCACGTCAGCGCCGCCGGCCACCATGCCGTGCATCAGCGCGGGCGTGATGTCGGCAAACGGAAAGCCTGCGGTCACATAAGGGATCAGCGCCTTGCGCTTTTGCGCCAGCAGCGCGCTCATCACGGGTTCAATACGGCTCATTTCGCTTGTGTTTCCATGAAGGTCATGACTTGCTCGCCGGCCGGGCCGCCCTTGACGCCCTGGCCCTGGCAGGAAGGGCGGCAGTAGAAACTGGCATTCGACAGGTCAGCCACAGTGCCGATGTCCTTGTCGCCGCGGCCCGACAGGTTGACCAGAATCGACTGGTCCGGGCGCATGGACTTGGCCATTTTCATGGCGTAGGCCACCGCGTGGCTGGACTCGAGCGCCGGGATGATGCCTTCGGTGCGGCACAGGTAATGAAATGCCGACAGCGCTTCGGCGTCGGTGATGCCCACATATTCGGCGCGGCCGATGTCCTTGAGGAAAGCGTGCTCCGGGCCCACGCCGGGGTAGTCCAGGCCGGCGCTGATGCTGTGCGTTTCGGTCACCTGGCCGTCTTCGTTTTGCAGCACGTAAGTGCGGTTGCCGTGCAGCACGCCGGGCACACCTCGTTGCAGCGAGGCCGAATGCTTGCCGCTGTCCATGCCTTCGCCGGCGGCTTCAACACCGATCAGGCGCGTGTTTTCGTGCTGAATGTAGGGGTGAAAAATACCCATGGCGTTGCTGCCGCCGCCCACGCATGCCAGCACCGCGTCGGGCTGCTTGCCGTTCAGTATCTCGGGCATTTGCACCAGGCATTCTTCGCCGATCACGCTCTGGAAGTCGCGCACCATCATGGGGTAGGGGTGCGGGCCGGCCACGGTGCCGATGATGTAGAAGGTGTTGTCGACGTTGGCGACCCAGTCGCGCATGGCTTCGTTGAGCGCGTCTTTGAGCGTCTTGCTGCCCGACTCGACCGGCACCACGGTGGCGCCGAGCAGCTTCATGCGGTACACGTTGGGGCTTTGGCGCTTGACGTCTTCGCTGCCCATGTAGACCACGCATTCCAGGCCGTAGCGCGCGCAGATGGTGGCCGTTGCCACGCCGTGCTGGCCGGCACCGGTCTCGGCGATGATGCGCGGCTTGCCCATGCGCTTGGCCAGCATGGCCTGACCGATGGTGTTGTTGATCTTGTGCGCGCCGGTGTGGTTGAGGTCTTCGCGCTTGAGGTAAATCTGCGCGCCGCCTTGCTCGCGGCTCATGCGCGCAGCGTGGTAAATCGGCGAGGGCCGCCCGACAAAGTGCTTGAGCTCGTAATGGAACTCGGCCAGAAAAGCCGGGTCATGCTGGTAGCGGGCGTAGGCCGCCTTGAGCTCGTTGATCGCGTGGGTCAGTGTTTCGGAGACAAAACTGCCGCCGTAAACGCCGAAATGGCCGCTGGCATCGGGTTGTTGGTAGGGATACATGGTGTTAATTGGATGCAAATTGTTGGTCTGCGGCACGCACGGCCGCGACGAACTGGTTGATTTTGTCGGCGCTCTTGATTCCCTTGGAAACCTCGACGCCGGAGCTCACATCAACGGCCAGCGTGGTGCAGCGCGGCCTGACTTGCAAGATGCCATCGGTCACATTTGCAGGCGTCAATCCACCAGACAAAACGAGGTGAGCGTTGACGTTTGGAGGAAGCAGTGACCAATTGAATGTTTTTCCGCCACCGCCGAATCCCTCGACATGGGCGTCGAGCAGGATGGCCTGGGCTGCGTTGAAAGATGCGGCGTAGTTTACGAGATCAAAGCCGGGCTCGCCGGGGGCGGGTATCCCCAGCGGAATGCGCGCCGCCCGCACAAATGGCCGGCCGTGGCCCAGGCATTCGGCCGGAGTCTCGTCCCCATGGAACTGCAGCAAGGCGGCGGGCACCATAGCGCAGCCCTCGACGACTTGCGCAGGGCTTGCATTGACGAACAGCAGTACCGGCGTGACGAAGGGGGGTAAGCGGGCGGCCAGTTCGGCCGCTCTGGCCGCGCTCACATAGCGCGGGCTGGGTGCGTAAAGCACAAAGCCTATCGCGTCGGCGCCAGCGGCCACCGCGGCTTCGACGTCTGCCTCGCGGGTCAGGCCGCAAATCTTGATGCGGGTACGTTGGTTCATGGCAACCAATCATAGGCGGGCGCGCTGGCCGGCAAACCATGATGGTCTTCGTAGACCGGGCCCAGGAAGTACAGACCGTCGGGTGAAAAAGTCGGGGCGGCGGCGTCGCGGCTGCGGGCCGCCAGCACTTCCAGAATCCAGTCGGGGCGATGCGCGCCCTGGCCGACGCTGACCAGGCAACCCATGATGTTTCGGATCATGTGGTGCAAAAAAGCGTTGGCCTCGAACTCGAAATGCCAGTAGGGCCCGCGCCGAGAGATGTCGATGCGCGTGAGGGTCTTGACCGGGCTTTTGGCCTGGCACTGCGCCGCGCGAAAAGACGAAAAGTCATGCTCACCGAGCAGCAGGGCCGCTGCCGCTTCGATGGCGGCGGCGTTCATCGGCCGGTACACCCAGCCGACCCGGCCGGCTTCAACGCTGGGCCGTACCGCCGACTCAAGCAGCACGTAGGCATAGCGCCTGGCAACGGCCGAGCCGCGCGAGTGGAAACTCTCGGGCATCCGCTGCGCCCATTGGACGGCAATGTCGCCTGGCAAAAATGCGTTACTGCCGCGCACCCAGGAAGCCATGTCACGCTCGATCAGCGTGTCGAAATGTACTACCTGCATCAGGCCATGCACGCCCGCATCGGTGCGGCCGGCGCAGTTCACCCGCACCGGCTGCGCCGCGAATCGGGCCAGCGCACTTTCGAGCTTGTCTTGAATGGTGTTGCCCGACAACTGGCTCTGCCAGCCCTGGTAGGCGCTGCCGTTGTAGCTGACGCCCAGCGCGATCCTCAAGAAATCACCCGTGCCGGCGCGGCCATGGGACTCATGGCTTACCTTGACTTGCCCGGCACGGCGGTGGAGGCGGATGGTATTTCGCCCTGGTTGGAAGGGCTTGCGCTGGGCACGTTGAGATCCAGTGACAGGGAGGACAAATCCAGACGACCAAGAACCGCTGGCTTTGCGCTGTGCACGGCCGCCCTTGGCGAGGTGTCCAATGCAAAATCGGCGTCTTCGTTGTCGTCGTCCCTATCCGCAGCCCTGATCAGCGCAACAGATGCAGGCGAGGCCGGCAAATCCTGTTTCAACTCCAGATCAAGCCCCGCAAACGGCGGAACTCTCTTGGCTGGCGCTGACTCCATGTCTGGCAGGTACAAGGGGTTGCCCGGGTCGACCGTTCGCCCCATGTGAAGGACCTTGTCCCAGTCTTCACCTTTGCCGCCGGTCAGGTTCAAGACCTTGAGTGCTTGCGCCTCAAAGGCTGCGCTGTCCTGGCGCTCCCCATAGATCTCCATGAGTTCGAGATGCAGCGCAATCTCATTGGGATTTTTTTCCAAGCCCGCTCTCAGCAGCGATTCAAAGTCTGTAGTGCTGTCGCTCGCCAACTCGTTCTGGACTTGTTTGAGGAGGTCCTGGCCGCTGGCGTCCTCATGCATCGTCGGCTCGACCAAGCCGCGGACGCTGGAGCTTGTGTACCCCTCCGGCGTCATCGCCTCACCTCCCTCCAAAGTTTGTGCGTCGGAATCTTTCTTTTCAGTGCGGCTGGGTACGGGGGGCGCCGTGCGCCTCCAGCGGAAAACCCCCCAGGACACCAGAAGCAGCAACAAGCCAGCGACTCCGCTGGCGGGCAGCACCAGCGGATTCTGGGCCAGGCGGTCAATCAGGTTCGGGTTCGGGTTCGCGGCGACGACTGGCGCCTGCGCTTTGACGGAGGGGACGGCTGAGCCTGAAATGGCGGTTATCGTGTCTACTGGCGCCTTGCTCTCGCCTTGACTTGCAAGCGACTGGCCGGGCTTGGCCGCTGCCGCAGTCGATGTAGCTGGCAGACCAGCGGCCTTGCCCAGCTTGCTTGCTTCGTCCAGGTCGCGCAGGTTCTTGGACAGCTCAGCCAAGCGCTCGGTGGTGTCTTTGGCTTGCTGCGCTTGCGCGATTTTCTCTTCCGCGCCGCTGCCCGTCAGCGCGCCCTTGGTGAGCGTCAGCTTGTCGGCCGGAGCTGGCCTCGGTGACTTGTCTTCGGCCAGACTTTGCACTTTCCCGCTGACCTCGCGGCTTGGGGGCGGCGTCTGGGCCAAACCCACATTGCGCGCCAGCTGCTGCCGGAAAGCATCAAAGTCCTCGCTTTGCAGCACGATCATCTGCGTGGCTGCCTGCCGATCAATCGCCAGTGCCTGCTCGGGCGTCGGCATGGCCAGCACCGCACCCGCCATGAGACGGTTGACATTGCCTGCGACGAAAGCGTTGGGGTTGTTGCGCAGCAGGGCCACGAGCATCTGGTCCAGCGACACTTGGTTGATCGGGGTGGTCATCAGCAATTTACTGGCCGTGTCGCCTGGTTTGACCAGCACGCGACGGTCGGCAGCGGTCGGTATTGACTCCGCCTTGGCAGGCGTCGGTTTGGCTGTCGCTGCCGCTTTTTCAGACGCGGCTTGGCCGGGCACGGGAATCAGAGGCGCTGCATCTGGCGTGGCAACGGCGACTTTGGCGGCCTGCAGATCGGCCATCGCAAGAGCGGGCTCCACAGGCTTGCCCGCGGCAGGGGACGCAAACAAAAGCGTGAAATCGCGGGCGAGTTTCCCGCTCGGCCAGGTCACTTCCAGGATCAGGTCCAGAAAAGGCTCTGCCACGGCCTCTTTGCTGTCGAGGCGGATCACGCTGCGGCCGTCAGGCTTGCGCTGTAGAGAAAGCTGAACCCCACTGAGCAGGGGCTTGTAACCCAGACCGAGCATCCTAAAAAAAGCTTCAGACGCGATTTCTGCCCGAACGCTGCCCGCCTCGGCCGGGTTGAGATCCACCAGTTCGACTTCGGCCCGCAGCGGCTCCCCCAAGACCGACTGCACCTGAACAGGCCCCAGCGTCAGAGCGTGCGCGCTGAACCCGGACAAGCCCGCACAAAGCAGGGCTGCTGCGCTTGCCAGCGCTAGCCAGGGGCTGCGTTTGCCTGTGGCGGCGCACGGGTATTCAGAGGCTGGGGCAGGTTTTGTTTTTTTCAGGCTTGGTGGCACAAATTCCCCAACTATCAATGGAAAAACCGGACGGTAACACAAGCCCCACGGCCCCAGGCCCGTCAAATGTTCAGGCGCCCAGCAAGATGCGCAACATCCGGCGCAGCGGCTCGGCAGCGCCCCACAAAAGCTGGTCGCCCACGGTGAACGCACCCAGGTAATCCTCGCCCATCGCCAGCTTGCGAATGCGACCGACCGGAATGCGCATCGTGCCGGTCACCGCCACTGGCGTCAGCTCTTTGATGCTCGCTTCCCGCGTGTTGGGCACCACGTGCACCCACGGGTTGTCGGCGGCGATCATGGCCTCGATGTCGGCTACGGGCACGTTTTTCTTGAGCTTCAAAGTCAGCGCCTGGCTGTGGCAGCGCATGGCGCCAATGCGCACGCAAAAACCATCAACGGGCACGGCTGGAGAGCCAAAGCCTTCGCCCTGACCCAGAATCTTGTTGGTCTCGGCCATGCCTTTCCACTCTTCTTTGGACATCCCGTTGCCCAAATCTTTGTCGATCCACGGGATCAGCGAGCCACCCAGCGGCACGCCAAAGTTGGCCGTCTCGGTTACGCTCAAGCTGCGCTGCTTGGCGGCTACCAAACGGTCAATCTCCAGGATCGAGCTTTTCGGGTCGTCGAGCAGGGCTTTGACTTCAGCGTTCAGCGTGCCGTATTGCGTGAGCAACTCGCGCATGTGCTGCGCGCCGCCGCCTGAAGCGGCCTGGTAAGTCTGCGTGCTCATCCACTCAACCAGACCCGCTTTGTACAGCGCGCCCACACCCATCAGCATGCAGCTCACGGTGCAATTACCGCCCACCCAGTTTTTGCCGCCAGCGGCCATGGCTTTTTGAATGACGGGCAGGTTCACCGGGTCCAGGATGATGACTGCGTCTTTTTCCATGCGCAGGGTGGATGCAGCGTCAATCCAGTGGCCGTTCCAGCCGGCAGCGCGCAGCTTGGGGAATACCGCGGAGGTGTAGTCGCCGCCCTGGGCGCTGATGATGATGTCGCAACGCTTGAGCGCATCAACATTGAAGGCGTCTTGCAGCGTGGTTTCGTTCCTGGCCAGGGCCGGAGCTTTACCGCCGGAATTTGAGGTCGAGAAAAACAGGGGCTCGATCAGGTCGAAGTCGCCCTCAGTTTGCATGCGGTCCATCAATACGGAACCGACCATTCCGCGCCAGCCCACGAGTCCTACCAATTTGCTCATATCAACGCCCTTTCAAAATAAAAAACAGTGCCAGACCAGACTGTTTGCCCGGCTCGTCTGGCCGGAGGGCGCACGACGAACCAGACTGGATCAGTCCGTAATGGTCGTGGTTTTGGTGGTGAATGCGCACGCACCTGCAGCAGCCATGAAGGCGGCGGCATTGTTCAGCTTGAACTGTCCGGCGTGAAGCATGGCGCGTATTGTAGCGACGGCTGGCTGATGCCTGGCTGACGGGCTTGAACTTGGGGTTGCGCTGACCCTCGTCGATGGTGATGATGCCTCGCGGCCTGGTCGCGCGATGCCAAAGACAGCGTTTAGGTCCTCGGACGCCAGCATCATGGCGTGCTTGACTGTGGGGCCAGGGTCATTTTGGCTCACCGTTGTTGTCCTGATCGGTCACAAGGGACTGGCCGTTGTCAGCCTTGATGGTCTTGGCCTTGTGAAGCCAATTGACTGAAGCTGGCCCATGGCGGATTCAAGCAGCCCCTTGAAGTCGCCCACGCGGCCCACGCCCAGATGGTCCATGCAGGGCTCCGGTGTGACGCAGCTCATGGGCAACTGGTCGTAAATCTTGCGCTTGTGCCGGCCAGCACGCAGGCTAGGCAGCGACAAAAGGGGCTGAGTCTCTTGGCCGGGCAGGGCGCTTCGCGCCGCAGGCCTTTGAGGGCTCAGTTCACCTCATTCCGCCTTGAAGCGCTGCCGGGTGTCGATGTAGAGCTCGCCGCCAAAGCGCCCCACAGGGAAGAAGTCTTGCAGGTTGACCCTGAATTGCGCCAGGTCCACGAGTCCGTCGCGCACGTGCAGCCAGCAGATTTTGCCGATGAAGATCTTTCGGCTGGCGGTTTCAATTTTTTCGTACAGGGTGCATTCGAAGGCGACGGGCGCTTCGACGATGCGCGGCGGTGCGACCATTTTCGAGGGGCTGGCATGCAGGCCCGCGTAGGCCAGCTCGCTCTCGCCGCGGGGCAATTCGGCGCTGCACATGTGCATTTGCTTGAGCATGGCTTCATCGGTGATGTGGACCACAAACTCGCCGGTTCGCACAATATTCAGGGCGGTGTCCTTGAGCGATTCGTCTTGCCTGGCGTTCAGGCTGACCATGACCACGGGTGGATCTTCGCCGAGCATGTTGAACATGCTGAAGGGCGCCGCGTTGACCACGCCGTTTTCGCTGAGCGTGGTGATCAGCGCGATCGGCCGCGGCACGATCAGGCTGGCCATCAGCTTGTAGCGCTGGTGCGGCGTCAGCTTGCCGATGTCGATTTCCATGAGGTCTTCAGTTTATTTCTGCACAGGGCAAACGGCGAGCGGCGCCACGCCCGTCCGTGGTTTCAGGAGATGGCGCGGCTCTTGTGCTCGAGCCTGCTCAGGATGCGAACCAGCGGCCAGAGCAGGGCCAGGTACATCAGGGCGGCCAGAACAATCGGCGAGGGGTTGTAGACCAGCGACTGGGCGTCGCGTGCCACACGCAGCAACTCGGGCAGCGCGACGACGCTGGCAATCGTGGTGAGCTTGATGACTTCAATGCTGTTGCCCACGAGGTCTGGCAGCACATTGCGTGTGGCCTGGGGCACGATGACGTAGCCGATGGTCTGCAGGCGCGTCAGACCGGTCGAGCGGGCCGCTTCCATTTGTCCGCCAGGCACGCTTTCGATGCCGGCGCGGAAAACCTCGCAGTAGTAGCTGGAGTTGTTGAGCATGAAGCCAATGGCGACTGCCGCGAGCTTGGGCAGCTCCAGGCCCAGAAACGGCGCCCCGAAGTAAATCAGGATCAGCAGCACCAAGGGCGGGAAGGCGCGGAAAAAATCGATGTAAATGGCCACCAGAATGCGCAGCCAGCGGCGTTGGGTTTGCGTGACAACCAGGGCCAACGCCAGGCCGGTGATGATGCCGGTCGGGATGACCAGCAGTGACAACCAGACGGTGGTCCAGAGCCCCCGCAGCAGAAAGGGAAACACTTCGCGGTAGATCGCGAAGTTGAAGAAATTTTGCAGCAAGGCTTCCATGAATAGCCTAGGTTTTCCAGCGCCAGCGTGTTTCAAGCCAGCGGGCAAACAACACGACGGGGATGAAGATCAGCAGGTAGGCGGCGGCGCCCAGTATCAAGGGTGTCGGATTGCCGGCGTTGCTGCTGGCCGATTGCGCGGTATTCAGGATCTCGCTGAGCGCTATCACCGAGCCCAGGGCGGTGTTTTTGGTGACCGAGATGACGCGGTTGGTCAGAGGCGGAACAGCCACGCGCAGGGCCTGCGGCAAGATCACCGCCAGCGTGGTCTGCCACCAGGACAAGCCGGTCGAGCGAGCGGCTTCGACCTGTCCGGCCGGCAAGGACAGGATGCCGCCCCAGATGCTTTCTTCAGCATAGGCGGCCAGCACCAGTGTCAGCGCCAGCCAGGTGGCCGTGAACGCCGACATGGACAAGTCGAGAAAGGGAAAGGCAAAGAAGAAAACAATGATGATCACCAGCGGCGGCAGCGAGCGCAATACGTCCGCAAAAATGACGACTGCAATGGTCAGTGCTCTCCACTGGAGCGAGCGCACCACCGCCAATACCAGCCCCAGCAGCAGACCGGCCGCGACCACAGCGGCGCTGAGCAGGGCGGTCACGCCCATGCCGCGAGCAATGTCGCGCCAGTACAAGGCCGCGACGTCGGCGTTGAAAAAGGTGAAAAGAAACTGTTCCAGGCCGGGTGGCGAGCCGCTCATGCTCAGGCCCCCTGGGTGTAGCGCGAGACAAAAGTCTGGGTTCGTTCTTGCCGCGGCGCGTCAAAAACCTGACTCGGCGGGCCTTCCTCGACGATCAGGCCGCTGTCCATGAAGACCACATGATCCGCGGCAGCGCGCGCAAAAGCCATTTCGTGCGTCACCACCAGCATGGTCATGCCCGCGGCGCGCAGGTCGCGCATGACCGCCAGCACGCTGCCGACCAGTTCGGGGTCGAGGGCGCTGGTGGGTTCATCGAACAGCATCACCTTGGGCTCAAGCGCAATCGCCCGGGCAATGCCGACGCGTTGCTGCTGCCCGCCCGACAACTGCGCCGGGTATTCGCCGGCTTTTTCGCTCAGGCCAACCTGTTCCAGCGCACGCAGCCCGCGCCGCCTGGCTTCTTCACTGGAGTGGCCCTGCACCTTGCGCAGTGCCAGGGTGACGTTGGACAGCACGCTCAGGTGCGGATAGAGGTTGAACTGCTGAAACACCATGCCAATGCGCTGGCGCACCTGGTTGAGGTTGGTGCCCGGGTGCATGATGTCGATGCCGTCGACCACGATGCGGCCGGCACTCGGTTCTTCGAGCCGGTTGCAGCAGCGCAGCATGGTGCTTTTGCCCGAGCCCGAAGGCCCGATCACACAAACCAGCTGGCCGGGCCGGACCTGCAAATCAATGCCCCGCAACACGAGGTTGTCCTTGTAGGCCTTGCGCAGGCCGACGATGTCAAGGATGGGGGCAGGCAGCATGAGCAGGTTCCGGTGGCCGTGGTGAGCGAGGGTCAGACTTTGGCGCAAACGGGTTTGGCCGGGCTTGCATCGTAGCCGTCCAGGCCTTCGACGCCCTGACCGACCGCGGTCTTCATGGCCGCAGCATCGGCCGCTGGCGTGAAGCCGAACCACTTGTTGGCCAGTTTGCCGACCGTGCCATCGAGCTTCATGCATTTGAGCGCATTGCCTGCGGCTTCTCGGCCAGCCTTGTCGTCCAGACGAAATGCCAGGGCCCAGACCAGGCCGGTTTTGTCGGTGTAGGTGGTTTGAACGGCGGGGTTTTGCTTGGCAGCCCAGGCTGCAACTGTATTGCCGGCCAGATTCGCGTCAGCGCGGCCAGACTGCACGGCTTGCACGGCGTCGGCGTTGTTGCCGTAGACGTCGTACTTGAAGCCGTACTTGGCCATGTTGTCGCGGGTCCAGCTTTCGTAGGCCGAGCCCTTGTTGACGGCAATTGTCTTGCCTTTGAGGTCTTGCAAGTCCTTGATCGGAGCAGCGCCTTTTTTGATCACGAAGGTGTAATCGGTGTCCAGATAGCCTTCGGAGAACAGCATGGCCTTGGCGCGCTCGGGCGTCACGGTGACGGGCGCGAGGATGAAGTCGTACTTCTTGGCGTTCAGGCCCGGCACCAGACCGGAGAACTCGGTGCCTTCGATCACGATCTTGCGGCCCAGGCGCTTGGCGAGTTCTTCGCCAAGGTCGATGTTGAAGCCTTGCAGGCCGCCGTCAAGCTTGACCATGGCGTGGGGTGCGAAGGTGGCGTCCACGCCCGTGCGCAGCGGCGCGGCGGTTTGCGACCAGGCGGCGCCGCTGAACAGGGCGGCGCAAGTCAGGGACAGGGTGACCAAACGTGAAATTGCAAGGTGCTGGCGAGTCATCAAATTACTCCTGGTGAGGGTTGGAAAGAGCAGAGCGGGAAAGCGGTTCGCCAGCGCCCGTGCGCTCGACGATCAGTCGGTAGTGTTCAGGTCGCCGGTGCTTGGCAAAGTTGAAGACATGGTTGAGAAAGTTGTCGCCCAGCGCCATGTCGCAGTTGGTGAAGATGACCTCGTCTTCTTCGCTCTGCGCCTGCGCCACGATCTCCCCGGTGGGCGAGACGATGGCGGAGCCGCCAATCATGTGAAAGCCGTCTTCGCTGCCGCATTTGGCGGCCGCCGCCACCCACAAGCCGTTTTGGTAGGCATTGGCTTGCAGCGACAGCAGGTGGTGGAACATGCGCAGATGCGGGGCTTCGGTCCAGTGGATGTTCCAGGACGGCGTGTTGAAACCCAGCACCACCAGACGCGCGCTTTGCAGGCTCATGACGCGGTAGGTTTCCGGCCAGCGCCTGTCGTTGCACAGGCATTGCCCGATCATCGTGCCCAGCATGGGCGTGACGCCAAAGCCGTCGTTGCCCACTTCAAAGTACTTTTTCTCCAGGTGCTGAAACGGCGCATCCGGCTTGTGGTCGCTGTGTCCGGGCAGGTGGATCTTGCGGTAGCGCGCCACGATGGTGGCTGTTTCATCAACCAGGACCGAGGTGTTGAAGCGCCGACCTTCGGGCGTCAGTTCGGCGTAGCCCAGGTAAAAGCCAACACGCAGCTCTCGCGCCAGGTCAAACAGGGGCTGGGTTTCGGGGCCGGGCATGCTGGCTTCAAAGAAGCGGGCGTTGACCTCGGAGTCTTCCATCCAGTAGCGCGGGAAAAACGTGGTCAGCGCCAGTTCCGGGAACACCACCATGCGGGCGCCGCGGCTGGCGGCCTCGCGCATCATGGCCAACAAGCGCTGCACCACTGCCGTGCGCGAGTCGTTCAGGTGAACCGGGCCCATTTGCGCCACGGCCAGGCCAAAGCGCTGGGATTTGTTCGGATTCAATTGGTCGGCCATGCTTTTCCTTTGAGCCCCAGCATTCCGCTCAGGCGCGGTGCGGGTGTGGTGCCAGATTTTGTGAAGACTGCTTCGGGGCGCAGGCGCGGGATGTACTGGCCCGAGCCGCGCTGAACCTGCAAGGTGTTGTCTTGCACGACGACGCGGCCGCGGCTCATCACCAACTCGGGCCAGCCTTGCAACTGCATGCCTTCGTAAGGCGTGTAGCCCACGTTGTCGTGCAGCATGGTGGTGCTCACCGTGGTGTGGGTCAGCGGATTCCACAGCGCCAGGTCTGCGTCCAGGCCGACGGCGATGTGGCCCTTGCGGTGGGCCAGACCGTACATGCGGGCGTGGTTGGTGGCGGTCAGGGCCACAAACTCGTTGATGCTGATGCGGTTTTTCATCACGCCTTCTGAAAACAGCAGCGGCATGCGCAACTCGATGCCCGGCACGCCGTTGGCCATGTCCTTGAAGACCGTGGCCTCGCCCTGCGGCAGCTTGCCGCTGGCGTCAAAACGGTAGGGCGCGTGGTCAGATGAATAAAGGCCCAGCGTGCCGTCTTTCAGGCCTTGCCAGACGGCTTCTTGCGAGCGGGCGTCGCGCGGCGGCGGGCTGCAACAAAACTTGGCGCCTTCAACCCCGGGCAGGTCGATGTCTTCGGCCTTGAGAAACAGGTATTGCGGACAGCTTTCGGCGTGCACATGGCTGCCGAGCTTTTGCGCGGCGCGTATCAGCTCCACCGTCTCGGCGCCGGCCACATGCACCAGCAGCACCGGCACGTTGATCAGGCGCGACAGCGCAATGGCGCGGTGGCTGGCTTCGGTCTCGGCCAGCGGGTCGTGCGCCACCGCATGATATTTGGGCGCCGTGTGACCGCGTTCGAGCAGTCGCTGGGCGATCCAGCGGATCATGTCGTGGTTTTCCGCGTGGATCATGACCAGCGCGCCTTCGCGGCCGGCCAGACTCAGGACGTCGAGCAACTGGAAGTCGTCGAGCTTGAGCTGGTTGTAGGTCATGTACACCTTCAGCGAGGTGATGCCGTCGCGGATCGCCTGCGGCAAGTCCAAGGTCAGCGCGCGCTCGTCCGGGTCGGCCAGGATCAAATGAAAGCCGTAGTCGATGACGGCTTTTTCGCGGGCGCGCTCGGCGTAGTCGGCCACCACCTCGGGGATGCGCTTGCCGCGGTGTTGCGCAGCAAAGGGAATGATGGTGGTGGTGCCACCAAACGCCGCCGAGACACTGCCGGAGTAAAAGTCGTCGGCGCACATCATGCCCATGCCCGAGAGCTGCTCGATGTGCACGTGGCTGTCGATGCCACCCGGCAAAACCCAGCGGCCGCTGGCGTCAATGTCGCGCTGGCCGGCTGGCAGCCCGGGGGCGACCGCCGTGATCAGACCGTCCTTGATGCCGATGTCGGCCTCAAAGGTTTCGCTGTCAGTCGAAATACGTCCACCGCGAACGGTCACGTCGAAGTCATGAAGCGCCATCAGAAGGTTCCTGGGTAGTTGCCGCCGTCCATCAGCAGGTTTTGACCCGTGATGAAGCCTGCCTGCGCGCTGCACAGGTAAGCGCAGGCGTCGCCGAATTCGGCCGGCGTGCCAAAACGCCCGGAAGGATTGGCCGCGCGTCGCTCCTGGAGCACATCTTCCTGGCTCTTGCCGCTCTGGCTGGCCCACTGACGGGCTGTCTCGCGCAGGCGGTCGGTTTCAAACGGGCCGGGCAGCAGGTTGTTGATGGTGACGTTGTGCGCCACGGTTTTGCGTGCCAGGCCGGCCACGAAGCCGGTCAGGCCCGAGCGCGCCCCGTTGGACAAACCCAGAATGTCGATGGGCGCTTTGACCGCGCCCGAGGTGATGTTGACGATGCGGCCAAAGCGCCGCGCGATCATGCCGTCCAGCGTCGCTTTGATCAACTCAATCGGCGTGAGCATGTTGGCGTCCAGCGCGGCAATCCAGTGCTCGCGCTCCCATTGCCGAAAGTCGCCGGGCTTGGGCCCGCCGGCATTTGTGACCAGGATGTCGGGGGCGCCGCACACGGCCAGCGCAGCGGCTCGGCCCTCGGCGGTGGTGATGTCGGCTGTCACCGTCAAAATGCGCGCGCCGGTCTCGCGCCGAATCTCGTCCGCGGCGGCATGCAGCGCTTCTTCGCCGCGCGCCACCATGGTGACGGCCACGCCCTCGCGTGCCAGCGACAAGGCGCAGGCGCGCCCCAGCCCTTTGCTTGATGCGCAGACCAGCGCGCTTCGTCCTGCAATGGCCAAGTCCATGGTTTGCCTTTAAGTCCGGTCTCGTCTGGGTGGGGTGTCGTTTGCTTGTCGGTCTGGCTCGTCAGGGCAGCACGATGGCGCCTTGCGCCGTGATCGACAAGCCGACCCGCTCGACCGTGGCTTCCAGCTCGCGGGCTGTGATCGGGTCCATGCGCATGCCGGGCGCGCGAATCGCGTCACAGGCGATCACGCCGCGCTTGACGTAGATGTATTTGCGCAGGGCCAGGCCGATCTTGGGCTGGAACTCGTAGCGGATCAGCGGGCAATAGCGGTCAAAGGTGGCGGCCGCGCCAGCGTGGTCGCCGGCGGCGTATTGCTGGTAGATGCGCACCAGAATTTCCGGGTAGGCAAAGCCGGTCATGGTGCCGACCGCGCCGCGCTGCAGCTCTTCAAGAAAGTAGACGCCGCCCAGCCCACCAAACACCAGCATCGAGTCACCGGCCAGCTCGCGGATGCGGCTGATTTTCTGGCCCACCGGGGGCTCTTCCATCTTGATCATGCCCACGCCGCCCTCGCGGCCCAGGCGGCCGATGACTTCGGACGTGATTTCGGTGCCAAAAGAGCCGGGGAAGTCATGAATGATCACGGGAATGGGCACTGCGGCGGCCAGCGACTTGTAATATTCGAACTGCACCGCGTCCGAGGCGTTGTCCAGCGGCGCGGCAAAGACGGCGGCTGCGCCCTGGTCGGCAGCTTCACGCGCTTGCTCGATGGCCCCGGCCGTGCCCAGTGCCCGCACGCCCACCCAGACCGGCACCCGGCCGGCTGCGTGCTTGACAAAAGCATCCACGACCTGGTGCCGCTCGGCATTGGAGAGTTTGTGTGCCTCGCCCAGAAAACCCAGGATCGCCAGGCCGGTCACGCCGGCTGAAATCTGAAACTCGACCAGGGTGGCGATGCTGGCAAGGTCGAGCGCGCCATCAGCCGAAAACGGGGTCGGGCAGATGGTGTAGACGCCGTGGGCTTTGGCGATTCGGCTTGCGGGAAGGCTGGCAGGTGTTGGCATGAGGTTCCGTTCGGGGTTCTGGTGGCGCGCAGCCGAGCTGGCTTCAGGCGGATTGTTGTGTCAAGGTCGGCCAGATGTC
>CAJAOB010000142.1 GCA_903941205.1 uncultured Burkholderiales bacterium
AGTTCGGCCTCCCACAGCTCGGCGCCGGCCAGGTCAATGAAGTTCATGCTTTTACCCATCACCAGCAAGTGCTTTTGCGGCGCAGGCGCATGGCGCAATGCGTGCAGCGTGTCGGCCACATGCTGGCCGGCGCCGAAGTAAACCTCGCCTTCCATGCGCAGCAGCTTGAGCTGCGGGCACTCGGGCAAGTTGTGGCTCTCGGGCTTGGCCGCTGGCGCGAGCTCTTCAAGCACCACAAACTGGCGGTCGCTGCGGGTGCTGTCAAAACCCATGGTTCGCATGGCGGGCCGCGAGGTACGGTACAAAAAAGACATCAGCGACAGCAGCGTTCCCAGCAAGATCGCGATTTCCAGCCGGATCGTCACGGTCGCCACCATGGTTGCCAGCGCCACGCCAAACTCTGTGCGCCCCAGACGCACCAGCTGCCGCCAGCGCGGCAAATCGAGCAGGGCGAGCGCGACCAGCAGCAGCAGGGCGGCCAGGGCGGCCATCGGAATCTGCGCCAGCAGCGGCGCGCTGAGCGCCACCAGCGCCAGCAGCAGCAGCGCTGAAAAAACCGCCGCCAGCGGCGTTCGCGCGCCGGCCTGCAAATTGGGCAAAGAGCGGTTCATCGAGCCGCAGGACACGTAACAGGAAAAAAAACCGCCGACGATGTTGGACAGTCCCTGGCCGCGAAACTCCCGGTTCGCGTCAATGCGCTGGCCCGAGCGCGCCGCCACGGCTTTGGCAATCGAGATCGCCTGACCCAAGGCAACGATGGTCAGCGCAAAGGCGATGCCGAGCAATTCTGAAACCGCAGCCCAGCTGATCTCGGGAAGGTCAAAGCGCGGCCACGGCACCGCGATGGTGCCCACCGTGCGCAGGCCCAGCGCAGCCGCGCCGGTCAGCGCGCCCGGTGTGGCAGCCGCGCCCGACCACGGCGCAAAGTAAGCCGCTGCCAGCCACGCGGCCAGCGTCGCGGCCGCCAGGCCAGCGAGCATGGACGGCCACTGCGGGCGCCAGCGGCGCACACCGAGCGCCACGAGCAGCGTGACGGCGGCAATGGCCAAGGCGGCAGGCTGGGCCCCACCAACTTGTGCCAATACACGCCACAGCAAAGCGCCCGCACCTTGGGCGCCTGCCGCGCTGATGCCGAGCAATTCAGGCAAGGCATTTACCGCTATCAAGACCGCCGCGCCCGAGCTGAAACCAAACAGGGCGGCTGGCGAAATAAAGCTGGCCAGGACGCCGAGCCGCAGTGCGCCAATGGACCACTGCATGACGCCAACCATCACCGTCACGGCGAGGGCCATCTGAATGTAGGCCGGGCTGAAGGCAGCGGCCAGCGGCGAGAGCATGGCAAACAGCGCCAGCGAGTTGGCATTGGTCGGTCCCGACATGACATGCCAGCTTGAGCCAAACAAGGCGGCGATGATGCAGGGCACGATGGCGGTGTAAAGGCCGTACTCGGGCGGCAGCCCGGCCAACGTAGCGAACGCGATTCCTTGCGGCAGCACCAGCACCGCGCCCAACAGACCCGCCAGGGCATCAGCGCGCAGAGTGCGGGCAGACACCTCGCGCACCCAACTGCCAAACAAGCGCTCGGCGATGGCCTTGTGCGATTCAGCCGGTGGGGAGGGTGCGTTCATGCCGCGGCCACGTGATCAAGCCCGCCAAACGACTCAGGCGCCCTGCACCTTGAAGACAGCGCGGCTGGCGCGTGCATTCGGCCAGAGGCGAATTTCCCGGCCGTCCTGCAGGCCGAACTGATCGAGAATTTTCAGCTGGTTCCTGCGCGCAAGAGCCTCGAAATCATGCAGGGTGCCGACGCGGATGTTCGGCGTGTCATACCACTGGTAAGGCAGCACCTTGGTCACGGGCATGCGGCCGCGCAGCACCGCCAGCCGGTTTGGCCAGTGGCCAAAATTGGGAAAGGCGACGATGCCCAGGCGCCCGACCCGCGCTGTTTCGCGCAGCATCACTTCGGCGTTGCGCAGGTGCTGCAAGGTGTCGATTTGCAGCACCACGTCAAACGAGTGGTCGCCAAACATCGACAAGCCCTCTTCCAGGTTGAGCTGAATGACGTTGACGCCGCGCTCGACACAGGCCTGCACGTTGGCATCGTCAATCTCGACGCCGTAACCCGAGCAGCCGCGCTCGCGAATCAAATGCGCCAACAACTCGCCGGTGCCGCAACCCAGGTCCAGCACACGCGAGCCTTGGGGCACCAGGCGCGCAATCGACAGCAGGTCGGGCGAGCTTTCCTTCAGAACTTGAGACGCAGTGCTCATACGGCCACCTTGCTGTTGAAGTAAGAGCGCACCACACCAAGGTAGCGCGGGTCGTCGAGCAAAAAGGCGTCGTGGCCGTGCGGGGCGTCTATTTCGGCATAACTCAGCTCGCGCTGGTTGTCGAGCAGGGCCTTGACGATTTCGCGGCTGCGCGCCGGCGAAAACCGCCAGTCGGTGGTGAAGCTGACCAGCAGGAATTTGGCACTGGCCTTGGCCAGCGCCTGGCTCAAATCGCCGCCATAAGCGCCCGCCGGGTCAAAATAATCCAGCGCGCGGGTGATCAGCAGATACGTGTTGGCATCAAAGTACTCGCTGAACTTGTCGCCCTGGTAGCGCAAGTAGCTCTCGATCTGGAACTCCACGTCTTGCGTGGAATACAAGTACGCCCGAGCCGAGGAGTTCTCTTGCCCAACCGGGGCCGCGGAACCGGCTTCGCCGGGCCGCAGGCGCAGCGCCCCCTCGGGGGGCAGCGCAGTACGCGCAGCGACAAGCGTGGGGGCTGCAAGCTTAGGGGCCAACTCCCTGCCGAATTTTTCGTTCATCACGTCGTCGCTGAGGTAGGTGATGTGGCCAATCATGCGGGCGATGCGCAGGCCGCGCTTGGGCAACACGCCGTGGCGGTAGAAGTCGCCGCCGTGGAAATCAGGGTCGGTGACGATGGCGCGACGCGCCACCTCGTTGAAGGCGATGTTCTCCGCGTTCAGGTTGGGCGCACTGGCGACCACCACCGCGTGACGCACGCGCGCCGGGTATTGCAGCGTCCAGGCCAGCGCCTGCATGCCGCCCAGGCTACCGCCCATCACGGCGGCCAGCGTTTGAATGCCCAGGGCGTCGAGCAGCCTTGCCTGGGCGTCAACCCAGTCTTCGACTGTGACTACCGGAAACGCGGCGCCGTAAATTTCTTGCGTGTCGGGGTTGATCTGCATGGGTCCGGTCGAGCCAAAGCAGGAGCCGAGGTTGTTGACGCCAATGACGAAAAACCGGTCGGTGTCGACCGGCTTGCCGGGGCCGATCATGTTGTCCCACCAGCCCTCGGACCGGGGCTTGACCTGGCCAGCTTCGTCAAGATAAACGCCGGCCACATGGTGCGAGGCGTTCAGCGCATGACAGATCAGCACGGCGTTGGACTTGTCGGCGTTGAGCTCGCCGTAAGTCTCGTAGCTCAGGTCATAGGCGCGGATGGACGCGCCGCTTTGCAGCGGCAGCGCATCTTTGAAATGCATGGTCAGCGGGGTGGCGACGAGGGTCAAAAAATCACCTGCAGAAAAAACAAAACCCGGCGGCGCTAGAGCGATTCCGGGTTCTGGAGCTCGTCTTTAGCCGTACTTTTAAGGCGCCCGCAAGCGAAGCAAATCGGCGCCGGTCCAGTATATCGCCCGTGTTCCCGGCAGCTTGCCGTGCTTGGTGTTCCTAGCCGGGGATGAACAGCGCCAGCAAGCCCAGCACCGCAAACACCAGCGCTGAGACGGTATGCACCACCCGCAGCGGCAGCAGGCGGGTGACACGTTCGCCCAGCCAGACCACAGGCGCGTTGGCCAGCATCATGCCGACGGTCGTGCCAGCGACCACGGCCACATAGGTGTCAAAACGCGCGGCCAGCATCACGGTGGCGATCTGCGTCTTGTCGCCCATTTCGGCCAGAAAGAACATGGCCACCGTGGTGGCAAAAACGCCCCAGCGCGGGGGCTTGGTGTTGCTGTCGTCTTCGAGTTTGTCGGGCACCAGCATCCAGGCCGCCATGGCCAGAAAGGACGCCCCCAGAATCCAGCGCAAGACCTCGGGACTCATCAAGGTGGTCACCCAGGCGCCGAGCGCGCCGGCCATGGCGTGATTGGCCACGGTCGCTACCAGAATGCCCCAGACGATGGGCCAGGGCTTTTTGAAACGAGCGGCCAGCAGGAGCGCCAGCAGCTGGGTTTTGTCGCCCATTTCGGCGAGGGCGACGATGCCGGTTGAAACGAGAAAAGCTTCCATGAGAGAACTCCGGCCGGAGTCAAACCGATGACCGCGCAACCCCGCCGGCCAAAAGCTCGTGAGAGCCTGGAGGCTGCGCAGTCAAAGGTCTCGCCAGGTCGTCGATATGTTCTTGCATATGTTCTTGCATATGTTCTTGCATATGTTCGACCGCTTGCGCCATGTCAGCCCTTTGGCTGGGCCGGACAAGTCTGTTGACGCAAACCCTTCTCGCTGTTTGCCCCGGGCGGCCCGGGCGCAAATCGGAAGGCGGCTACTCCCCAATGACGAGCGAGCATTGTAGGGCGCGGTCAGCAGCCGGCCGGGATGGGGCTGCCCGGCGGCGCCCCGCTTGAGCAGCGGCGCCGAGGTGGCGCACAGAAGAGGGCTGTTTTGGGGGCTGTTTCCGGGACCTGTTTCGGCCTGTTTCTTGCTTGCAATTGGTGCGTTTTCTTAAATTGACCCCAAAACGCACCAACTTAGAACAAATTTCAAGGAATTGATTTCGATGGAAGCACTCAAACAGGGCTCTGACGCGCTCTTCATTCTGCTCGGCGGCATCATGGTGCTGGCCATGCACGCCGGCTTTGCCTTTCTGGAGCTGGGTACGGTTCGCAAGAAAAACCAGGTCAATGCACTGGTCAAGATTCTGGTGGACTTCTCTGTTTCGACCGTGGTGTATTTCGTTGTCGGCTACAGCGTGGCTTACGGCACGCACTTTTTTGTCGGGGCGGAGCAGCTCGCCGCGAAAAATGGCTACGAGCTGGTCAAGTTCTTTTTCCTGCTGACCTTTGCCGCGGCGATTCCCGCGATCATTTCAGGCGGCATCGCCGAGCGCGCGCGCTTTTACCCGCAACTTGTCGCCACGGCGGTGATCGTCGGTCTGGTTTATCCCTTCTTTGAAGGCATCGTCTGGAACCAGCACTTTGGCGTTCAGGCCTGGATCAAGACGGTCACGGGCGAAGAATTCCACGATTTTGCGGGCTCGGTGGTGGTTCACGCCATGGGCGGCTGGCTGGCGCTGCCCGCGGTGATCTTGCTGGGCGCTCGCAGCAACCGCTACCGCAAGGACGGCGCCGTTTCGGCCCATCCTCCTTCCAACATTCCGTTTCTGGCCTTGGGCGCCTGGATCCTCACGGTCGGCTGGTTTGGCTTTAACGTGATGAGCGCGCAAACCATCGACAAGATCTCGGGACTGGTCGCCGTCAACTCCCTGATGGCGATGGTGGGCGGCACGGTGGCGGCACTGGCTGCGGGCAAAAACGACCCGGGTTTCGTTCACAACGGGCCGCTGGCGGGCCTGGTGGCGGTCTGCGCCGGGTCTGATTTGATGCACCCGCTGGGCGCGCTGGTGGTGGGCGGCGTCGCTGGCGCGCTGTTTGTCATGATGTTCACGCTGACGCAGAACAAGTGGAAGATCGACGATGTGCTCGGTGTGTGGCCCTTGCACGGTCTGTGCGGCGCCTGGGGCGGTGTGGCTGCCGGCATCTTTGGTCTGAAGGCGCTGGGCGGCCTGGGCGGCGTCAGCCTGGCCGCGCAAGTCATCGGCACGGGCATGGGCGTGGCCTGGGCACTGGTGAGCGGCTTTGCGATCTATGGGTTGATCAAGGCATTCTTCGGACTGCGCCTTAGTCAGGAAGAAGAGTTCGAAGGCGCCGACCTGTCGATTCACCGCATCGGCGCCACGCCTGACCGGGAAGTGAACTGGTGAGTTTCAAAGGGCGGACCCAGCGGGGTCTGCCTGGTGGAAGTTTGTCGAGAAATCGCGCGAAATACGCGGCGATCCGGCATTTCAAGCCGAGCCTTAAAGTAGTGCGCGGAACGAGGCCGGGATTTCTGTATTTTATTTGTAACAGGGTTTACGACTATCCGGCGTGTACCGCAAGAGTGACCGGCCAAGGTCATCAGGACTGCCGGGAAACTTGAAGTCCACCCTGTCTAACTCTGAAAATCACGGACAGACACTCAGAAAGTTTATGACGCTAAGGGCGGGAAGCTTGTCACAAAGCTGATCCTTGAGTTCCGGGGACTGGCCGAAAAACAGGTGCGACCCTCGGATTAGTTACGAGAGTTGCTTGTATTTAAACGAACTGGCGCATAATAAGCAAGCACGGGTGGAGGCATCCGTGCAAGTTAGGTGATCGGTCAGTTTCGCGCGCTACAGCGGTAATTTAGATTTGTTGTGCTTTCGGGACCCCATCGCTTTTGTTTTTGTGTTTTAGAGGAGTCCCTGAATGGGCAACAAACTTTACGTCGGCAACCAGCCTTACTCGGTGCGTGACGAAGACCTGCAACAATCTTTCGGTCAATTTGGCTCTGTCACCAGCGCCAAAGTCATGATGGAACGAGACACTGGCCGATCCAAGGGTTTTGGCTTTGTCGAAATGGGCAGCGATGCTGAAGCCCAGGCAGCCATCAACGGCATGAACGGACAATCTCTGGGTGGCCGTAGCGTTGTCGTCAACGAAGCTCGCCCCATGGAAGCTCGCCCACCACGTAGCGGCGGCTTCGGCGGAGGTGGTGGTGGTGGCGGCTACGGCGGTGGCGGCGGCCGTTCCGGTGGTGGCGGCTATGGCGGCGGCGGCGGTGGCGGGTCTGACGGTGGTTTCCGCAGCCCGTACGGCGGTGGCGGCGCAGGTGGCGGTCGTTCCGGCGGCGGTGGTGGTGGACGCGGCGGCTACTAAGCCCTTCGACTCCGACCCCTTCTTGCCAAAATCTTCAGATTCGAACTGAAGCTCTGCTGGTCAAAGTAATAAAAGGCTTCAGGACTTCGGTTTTGAAGCCTTTTTGTTTTTCCGGGTCCTTTGCTTTTCCGGGTTCTTTGCGCGCGCAGGATCCTTGCTCTTGACTGCTGTTTTTCCGAGCCCGTCACAGGTCGTTGATTACCGCACATGACCAGCTGGTGCCTTCCCGATCCCACCTCTGCCCGGAGGTCGGGGCCGGCATACCGTAAAGCAAGGTTCAAGGCATCGCGTCTAAAAAAGTGCTGCGGCACGCCGATCCGGTGCTGATTTGCGGGCGCCAGTGCTCGGCGCGCTGCCGCTGGCCACAGGACGACCACGGAAAAGCCCTGGCAACGACACCGGCCTTGAACGGGAAAAGCCTTCATCGGGAAAAACCTCTGCTCAGGAAGCATAGCGAGGTGCCCGTGACCCCAGGAACCCTATCTCGGCGTTCGGGGGAGTGCCGGAGAACTTGCCTTGGGCGGGATCAACATCCCTTTGACGCGCCCTTGCAGCTGCACCACTTGCTCGAGTCGGTCATAGTTCAGGGAGTCCCCACTGAGCTGGTCTTCGCCACGGCGGATGATCACCGGCAAATGGGATTTGACTCGCTCTTCATTCAGAAAAATATGCAAAAACTCGCCGCGAAATTCGAGCCGCGGCTGAACGTTGCCGTCAAGGTCTTGCAGCGCCTCCCGAACAACCACCGCATCGCCAATCAACTTGATCTCGGAGCCCGCATCGTTGCTCAGGGCCTGCCTGGCGCTGGCCGTGGTGACGCGGCCATCAACCCCAAGCGAACGCAGGCGAACCTGGTCCATTTCCAAAGTCTCGGTATCGGCAAAATGTCGCGCCTCGCTGCCATAAATCTCGGTTTTCAGACGCCCTGCTTCGTCGAAGGTTTTGATGGTGGCCCGGCGCATGAAATAGTCAAGCTCATGGCCAACAAGCCGCGGCGCCTCAGGTGGCAGCACGACCGGTGTGTTGCGTACCAGCCAGTAGGTGCCAACCGCCAGCAAGCCCATCATGACCATCGGCAGATAGATCGACAGGCGCTCCAGCTGGCCGATTGCGAACCGCCACGCGGCGTTCACCCGCTGTAACGCGGAGATCAAGCCGCCCGCTGGTATCGATTCGGTCATGAGGCGTAATCGGCCAGCAAGCTGGCATAGCGGCCACTGGCGACGAGCAAGAGGTCGCAGAACTCGCGCGCCGCCCCATGACCGCCCGCAGCCTGCGTGACGTAATGCGCAAGGGCATTGACCTCGGCATGGGCATGGGCCGGCGCGCAGGCGAACGCAGCGCGGCGCATCACCGGCAGATCCGGCCAGTCGTCACCCATGGCCGCCGCCTGAGTCCAGTCAAGTCCGAGGGCGCTCAAGGTGTGCTCGGCAGCGGGGCGCTTGTCTTCCGTGCCGAAGTGCGCGTGCTCGATGCCCAGCGCATGCAAGCGCGCCCGCAAGGGCACGCTGTCGCGGCCAGTGATGATGACGGGCGTGATGCCGGTTTTTTGCAGCAGCTTGATTCCATGGCCGTCGAGGGTGTTGAAACGCTTGATGGTTTCGCCGGCTGCGTAAAGCTGGCCGGTTGTTGACGTGCCTTGCTGCGGCGCATGCTCACTGAAATACAAGCCCCCGTCTGTCAGCACGCCATCAACGTCGAAGAACGCCACCCGGACGCCTTGTGCGCGCAAGAGCAGCTCAGCAGAAAACGTCAGGGTCGGCAAAAGGGGGGGCAAAACAGGCGACAAAGAGGGCGACAAGGGCGGAGCCATCAGATCACCTTCGCGCGCATCAGGTCGTTGGTATTGAGGGCCCCTTGAAGCTGGCCGTCGAGATCGACCACCAGCACGCTGGTGATGCGGTGTTGCTCCATCATCGCCACCGCGTCCACAGCCAGCGCACTGGCCAGGAGCGTGCGCGGGTTCGGGTGCATGACGTCGGCGGCGCAGATCGAGCGCAGGTCGGCACCTTTTTCAATGAGGCGTCGCAAATCGCCGTCGGTAAAGATGCCGATCACGCGCCGATCGGCATCAACAATGGCCGAGGCGCCCAAACCCTTGGCGCTCATCTCGCGCATCAGCTCGCTCAGGCTGGCTTCAGCCGGAACCCGAGGCACCGCGTCGCCGCTGCGCATGACGTCGCTGACATGCGTGAGCAGCTTACGCCCCAGCGCGCCGCCAGGGTGCGATCGGGCGAAGTCTTCGGGTTTGAAGCCGCGCGCGTCGAGCAAGGCCACCGCCAGCGCGTCGCCCATGGCTAGCTGGGCGGTGGTGCTTGCCGTGGGCGCGAGGTTCAGCGGGCAGGCCTCCTGCGACACGCTGCTGTCTAGCACGATGTCTGCATGACGGGCCAATGCGGAGTGCAGGCCGCCCGTCAGCGCAATCACCACGACCTGCAGGCGCCGCAGAGTCGGCAAGATCGCGGCAAGCTCCTCGCTTTCGCCACTGTTCGAAATGGCCAAAACGATATCGGCGGCGGTGATCATGCCCAGATCGCCATGGCTGGCTTCTGCGGGATGCACAAACATGGCGGGTGTGCCCGTGGACGCCAGCGTGGCGGCGATCTTGCGCCCGATGTGTCCGCTTTTGCCCATGCCCATGACGACGACGCGGCCGCTGCACCGCAAGCCTGCTTCGACTGCAGCGGCGAACTCGGGCCCGACGCGCGCGCCCAGGCCGGCGACTGCGGCAGCCTCGATTTCGAAGGTCTTGCGGGCCAATGCCACAGCCTGCGCCGGATCAAAGTCAGAGTGAAAGGCCGGGGGCAAGCCGGTGCGGTCCAGATTCATCTGACCATTCTATCGAGGCCCCTGTTGCAGGCTGGCTGACGCAGCCTGAGGCTAGGCCAGGATGAAAACGGCTGCTCGTGCTTGCTGTCGATTCCTTCAGATACCATGGCTTGATGTCCGGTCTCGAACTCACGCTTTTTTACCTGCTGGCCGCTGTGCTCGGTGTGGTCGCGTGCCGCTCGCTGAGATTGCCGCCCATGCTCGGCTATCTCGCGGTAGGCGTGCTGATCGGGCCGCATGCGCTAGGGCTTGCACAAGATGAAGGCGGGGTTCGTCATCTCGGCGAGTTCGGCGTGGTGTTTCTGATGTTCGTGATCGGACTGGAGTTCAA
>CAJAOB010000143.1 GCA_903941205.1 uncultured Burkholderiales bacterium
GCGCTGCACCGGCTGGCCGGCCTGCTGTGCGCCGAGTGCGCCAGCAACCGAGCCGCGCCGCGGTAGCCGGGCGCCTCTACATTCGCTTGTTCTTTCGCTTGCTCAGTCGCTTGCACGGTCGCATTTCTTCCGCGATGCAGCGCTGAAGGCAAGGCCGGCCGGCACCGCCCGCAAAGCCGGCTGAAAACACCCGGGCTTTAGCCCGCGCATGCCCGCCCGCCTGGCGAGCTTCGCCAGCTTTGCACGCTCCGCACACGCCTGCGCAGCGCATCAGCTCGCCGATCGCCGCAGCGGTGACGGCAGACGAACCCAACTTGCGCTTGCGAGGCTTTCATCTGGCCGCACTCTGCGTTGAGCTCCGGCGCCTTCAAGCCCGGGACCAAGCCCCTGCGCAACCACATCTGGAAACACTCTTTATTTGTCTGCGCAGCGGCCGGCCAGCTCACGCTGCACGGCTGGCATGCAGCGGGGCAGTGATGCAGCCAGGAGAAATCCATCTGTTTGATGCACAACAAGGTGACTTCATTCCAGCCTGGTTAGCCTCCGTCCTTGGCCCCGAACATTCCCCGAGTTTCCCGAGTTCCTCCTTTTCTTTTTCCCCCTTTCACCCTTTTTTCGCGAAGCGCGCCGTGTGAACTCACCGCGCACCGTGGCACGGGCCCCTACCAACCTGACGTGAAAGACCATGGACAACTTATTTCCGATTGAACTGGCGGCCGAGCTGGCGCAGCTTTCGCTGGACGCCGGCTTGCGCCCGCTGCGGCTGGCCGGACGCGAACTGCTGCCGGTGGTCCAGGGCGGCATGGGCGTGGGCGTCTCGGCCAGCGGCCTGGCTGGCGCTGTGGCCCGACTCGGCGCGGTGGGCACGATCTCGTCAGTGGACCTGCGCCGCCGCCACCCCGACCTGATGGCGCAAACCGGTCATCTGGACAAGGAAGCCCATGCCCGCGAGCTGATCGATGCAGCCAATCTCGTGGCGCTGGACCGCGAGATTCGCCGCGCGCGCGAAATCGCCGGCGGCAAGGGCCTGATTGCCGTCAACGTGATGAAGGCGCTGAGCGCTTACGAAGCCTATGTGCGTCAGGCGCTGGCCAGTGGCGCCGACGCCATCGTGGTGGGCGCAGGCCTGCCGCTGGATTTGCCCGAAATTGCCAAAGATTTTCCGGCCACCGCGCTGATCCCGATCCTGTCGGACGCGCGTGGCGTGCAGCTGTTGGTGCGCAAGTTTGAAAAGAAGGGCCGCCTGCCCGATGCCATCATCATCGAGCATCCGCGCCTGGCCGGTGGGCACCTCGGCGCCGCCAAGGTCGCCGACTTGAATGACCCGCGCTTTGAATTTGAAACCGTGATTCCGCAGGTGCTGGCGTTCTTCAAGACCGCTGGCATTGAGCGCGAGATTGCGCTGATTTGCGCCGGCGGCATCAGCAGCCATTTGGACATCCTGCGTTTGCAGGCGCTCGGCGCCTCGGCCGTGCAACTGGGCACCGCCTTTGCCGTCACCCGGGAGTGCGACGCCGACCCGACCTTCAAGCGCGTGCTGGCCGAGGCCAGACCCGAAGACCTGGTGGAATTCATCAGCGTGGCCGGCCTGCCCGCGCGTGCGGTGCGCACGCCCTGGCTCAACAAATACCTGCGCGTCGAACACAAGCTGCAAGCGCACGCCCACGAAAAGAAGAAATGCAATATGTCTTTTGATTGCCTCAGTCACTGCGGCCTGCGCGACGGCAACGCCGCCATGGGCCAGTTCTGCATCGACCAGCAACTCGCCCATGCGCAGGCTGGCGAAGCCGACAAGGGCTTGTTCTTTCGCGGCGCCGGCCTGCTGCCCTTTGGTCAAGAGATACGTTCCGTGCAGGACCTGATGCGGCACCTGCTGGCCGGCAGCCAGGCCAGCGCACCAACCGGGTTGACGGCCGCATGAAACGCGCCGCCCCACGCCCCCTCAGCCCCGAGCCTGCGGCCGTCCCACTGGCCCGCCCGCAAGACTTCACCGCCACCCAGCCCATCAGCGAAGACGTGCTGCGCGAAAAATACCTCAAGGCCGGCGAAACCAGTGCCGAAGACGTTTACCGCCGCGTGGCGCTCGCACTGGCCTCGGTCGAGCCGCCAGCCACCCAGGCACATCACGAAGCCTTGTTTCTGGCGAACCTGCACGCCGGGGCGATTGGCGCGGGCCGCATCATGAGCGCGGCCGGCACGGGCATCCAGGCCACGCTGATCAACTGCTTTGTGCAGCCGGTCGGTGACTGCATCCAGGGCATGGACGACCAAGGCTATCCCGGCATTTACGAAGCCCTGCGCGAGGCCGCCGAAACCATGCGACGCGGCGGCGGCGTGGGCTACGACTTCTCCCGCATTCGCCCGCGCGGCGCCGACGTCAAGGGCACCGCCTCCATGGCTTCAGGCCCGTGCAGCTACATGAATGTGTTCGACCAGTCCTGCGCCACGGTGGAAAGCGCCGGCGCCCGGCGCGGCGCGCAGATGGGCGTGCTGCGCATCGACCACCCGGACGTGCTGGAGTTCATCACCGCCAAACGCACGCCGGGCCGCTGGAACAACTTCAACGTCTCGCTCAGCGTGAGCGACGCCTTCATGCAGGCCTTGCTGGACGAGCAACCCTGGCAACTGGTGCACTGCGCAGCGCCCGGCGCATCACTGATGGCCAGCGGCGCCTTCCAGCGCGCTGACGGCCTGTGGGTTTACCGGACGCTGCCCGCACACGAGCTCTGGGACACCGTGATGCAGTCCGCCTACGATTTTGCCGAGCCCGGTATCTTGTTCCTGGACCCGATCAACCGCGACAACAACCTGCGCTACTGCGAGTCCATCAGCGCCACCAACCCCTGCGGCGAGCAGCCGCTGCCGCCCTACGGTTGTTGCGATCTGGGGCCGATCATCCTGACCGGCTTTGTGCGACATCCCTTTGGCTTTGGCGGCACGCCGGCTTTTGACTTCAAGGCTTTCGAGGCCTCGGTGGCGATTCAGGTGCGCGCCCTCGACAACGTGCTCGACCTGACCTATTGGCCCTTGCCTCAGCAGCGCGACGAAGCCGCGGCCAAACGGCGCATCGGCGTCGGCTTCACCGGTCTGGGCAATGCGCTGACCATGCTGTGCCTGCGCTACGACAGCGCCGCAGGCCGGGCCATGGCGGGCCGCATTGCCGAACACATGCGCGACACAGCCTACGCCGCCTCGGTGGCGCTGGCCGAGGAAAAAGGCACTTTCCCGCGTTTTGAAGCCGAGGGCTATCTGGCCCCCGGCACCTTTGCCAACCGGCTGCCGCAAGCCCTGCAAGCGGCCATTCGCGCCAAAGGCATCCGCAACAGCCACTTGCTGTCGATTGCGCCGACCGGCACCGTCAGCCTGGCCTTTGCCGACAATGCCTCCAACGGCATCGAGCCGGCGTTTTCCTGGATGTACCGGCGCAAAAAGCGCGAGGCCGACGGCAGCACCAGCGACTATGCGGTGCAAGACCATGCCTGGCGCCTGTACCGCGAACTGGGCGGTGATGTGACGCAGTTGCCCGACTACTTCGTCAGCGCGCTGCAAATGCCGGCGGCCGACCACATCGCCATGATGAAGAGCGTTCAGCCCTTCGTCGACACGGCGATTTCCAAGACCGTGAACGTGCCGGCCGACTACCCTTACGCCGACTTCAAGGACTTGTACCTGCAGGCCTGGCGGGCGCAGCTCAAGGGCCTGGCGACCTACCGGCCCAACAGCATCCTGGGCGCGGTGCTGCAAGAGCATCCTGCCCCCGAAGCGGCCACAGCCACCCCGGTGGCCGGCCCAGCGCTGCCCGCTGTCGACCCGATGCGCAGCGTGATCGAACGGCGACCGCCGGGCGCGCTGGCGGCGGTGGCCGAAAAAGTCGACTACTGGACGCAAGAAGGCCACAAGACGCTCTACCTGCTGGTGTCCTTCATGCCCCTGCCCTTGGCCCAAGGCGGGCAAGTTGAAAGGGCCATCGAATTTTTCATGCCGGTCGGGCAAAGCGGGGAGTCGCAGCAATGGGTCACCTCGAGCATGCGGCTGCTCTCGCTGGCGGCGCGCGGCGGCTTTCTCGATCGCGCGCTCAGCGACATGCGCAAGGTCGCCTGGGACCGCGGCCCGGTACGCCTGGGCACTTACCGCAAGGCCGACGGCACGCAGGTGCCGCTGTGGCACGACTCGGAAGTCGCCGCCATTGCTTACGCCGTGCAAAACATCATCAGCAGCCGGGCTGCCGCAGCCAAAGTCAAGGCCGATGCCAGCACCCCTGCCGTGATGCCGGCTTCGCCCACGCTTGACGCCTTGTCGCCAGGCCTCATGGCGGGCCGCAAATGCAGCGAATGCGGCGCGCACGCCGTGATCCGCAAAGATGGTTGCGACTACTGCACGCAATGCGGCCACCTGGGCAGTTGCGGATGAGCGCCAGCGCGCAGGTGCGCTGCCTGTGAAATGCGGCGGGGCCAGGGGTTGATAAGCCCCCCCGGCGCCGCCAGCCCATGCGGCAAAATAGGCCCATGAACCCGCCCGATCTTTCCACCTCACCCACCAGCCCAAGCGCGTTGGCCCGCCTCATGAACACGCTGGGTGCCCAGGCCAAAGCC
>CAJAOB010000144.1 GCA_903941205.1 uncultured Burkholderiales bacterium
AATAAAAAATAAGTCTTCAGCTCATGGTTCGAATTTCTATTCAGGTTCTAATTTTGGCGGATACGGATTTGGCTTCTGGACCGAAAACCATAAAAGACCAAAGGCTATATACATGGTTGGGGCGAACGGTCAGAGAATAGGAATAGACCCGAATAGTGAAAAAGTGCTGATTGTCATTTCAACAGACGACTCTTCTGTCAAAGATGTGTATAACTTTTTTGGGCAGTGGTAATTCTGCACTTGTACCCCACAAGGCAGTTTAAATGGTCGTAGTTATGATCTTGAATCGTCTGGTCCAAATAATCGGGATCTGACCCCGAATAATGACCCCGAATAATGACTCCGATTAACGAGGCTGATTCTCGGCAATACAGGTTCATGGACTGCCGCGCTTCGCTCGCAATGACAGCGCCTTTGGGCTTATGGGTAGTTTTCCGACTCAGGCGCGACACCGAACAAGGATATTGAATCTGTTCATGGCAAAGGTCTTAAGTGGCCGAGTGATGCAGTGGGTCGGCGCCGGCTTCAAGCGCGGGTTGCGTCTGGGACCAGCTCAGGTTTTGGCGCCAGGCTGGCGTCGACCACGCGGCGTTCGTCAAATACAAAGCAGCCGCCTCTGTAGTGCGCCTGGCCGACGGTTTCGAAGTATTTCAGGATGCCGCCGTCCAGCTGGTAGACGTCTGGCAGACCGGCTTCGCGCATGAGGATGGCGGCTTTTTCGCAGCGGATGCCGCCTGTGCAAAAACTCACGACGGTTTTGCCTTGAAGGTCGGCCCGGTGCGCTGCAAAGGCCTCGGGGAATTCAGTGAATTTGCCGATTCGCCAGTCGATGGCGCCTTCAAAAGTGCCGCAGTCCGCCTCGAAGGCGTTGCGCGTGTCGAGCGTGACGACCGGCTGGCCGCGGTCGTCGTGGCCTTGCCGGAGCCAGCGCTGGAGTGTGGCGGCGTCAATGGCCGGGGCGCGGCCGCTGGTCGGCTGAATCGTTGGGTGGTTCATGCGGATGATCTCTGCCTTGATCTTGACCAGCAGCTTTTGAAACGGTTGCGCCTGTGACCAGCTTTCCTTGGCTTCAATATCGCCGAATTGCCTGTCTTGCTTCAGCCAATCCAGAAAGCCGCGAACGCTGGCAGCCTCGCCGGCCAAAAACAAATTGATGCCTTCTTCGGCCAGCAGCACCGTGCCCTTGATGCCGGTGTCTTGCAGCGCCCGGCGCACTGAGTCTTGCAACTGGGGCAGGTGGCTGAGCGCCACAAAACGGTAGGCCGCGACATTGAGGATTTGCATGGCTGCATTGTAGAAAAAGCCCCTGAAAATCGAGTTTTGGCAAGCCCCTGCGGGCTGGAAGCCGACGCCTAAAATCGTCTGCATGTTTGTTCATTTGCGTATTCATACCGAGTTTTCGGTCGTCGACGGCACCAACCGGATCGATGAAATTGTGGGAGCGGCCAAGGCGGATCAGCAGCCGGCCCTGGCGATCACCGATCTGTCGAACCTCTTTGGCACGGTCAAGTTTTACAAGCAGACCCGCGGCAAGGGCATCAAGCCCCTGATTGGCGCTGACGTCTGGGTCGAAGTGCCCGGCAAGGACGCCAGCGCACCGCCGGCCCGCTTGCTGCTGCTGGTGCAGGACAAGCGCGGCTATCTCAACTTGTCTGAACTCATCACCCGCGCCTGGACGAAAAACGTGGTGCGCGACCAGGCGGTCATCAAGCTGGCGTGGCTGCAAGAACTTGGCGAAGGTTTGATTGCGCTGGCGGGCGCGCAAGGCGGTGCGGTGGGCCAGGCCTTGATACAGGGCGACCAGGCCCGCGCGACCGAATGCGCCTTGTATTTCGCAGGCCTTTTTCCGCATCGTTTTTACCTTGAGCTGCAGCGCGCCCAGCGCGTTGACGACGAGCGCCATGTGCTGGCGGCCGTGCAACTGGCTGCGCGCCTGAAGCTGCCGGTGGTGGCCACGCACCCGGTGCAGTTTCTGACTTACGACGACTACGAGGCGCATGAAGCGCGCGTGTGCATTTCCGAGGGCGAAATTCTGGGCAATGCCCGGCGCGTGCGCAAGTTCACGCGCGAGCAGTATTTCAAGTCGCAAGCGCAGATGCTGGCGCTGTTTGAAGACGTTCCGTCGGCGCTTGCCAACTCGGTCGAAATCGCCAAGCGCTGCAACCTGGTGCTCGAACTCGGCAAGCCCATGCTGCCCGATTACCCGACGCCGGAAGTGGACGGCGTGCGGCTGCCGATTGACGCCTACTTTCGCCACGCATCGCACGAGGGTCTGGCCGGGCGCCTGCTGCATTTGTACCCGGACGAAAAGCTGCGCGAGCAAAAGCGCCCCGAGTACGTGGCACGCCTTGACTTCGAGATCAATGTGATCTTGAACATGGGCTTTCCGGGTTACTTCCTGATCGTGGGCGATTTCATCAACTGGGCCAAGAACAACGGCTGCCCGGTCGGCCCGGGCCGGGGTTCGGGTGCTGGTTCTCTGGTGGCGTATTCGCTGCGCATCACTGACCTGGACCCGCTGCAATACAACTTGCTGTTCGAGCGGTTTTTGAACCCCGAGCGGGTGTCCATGCCCGACTTTGATATCGACTTTTGCCAGAGCAACCGCGACCGCGTGATTGACTATGTGAAAGACAAATACGGCAAGGAGGCGGTCAGCCAGATCGTCACTTTCGGCACCATGGCGGCGCGTGCAGCCATTCGCGACGTGGGCCGCGTGCTGGACTATCCCTACGGCTTTTGCGACAGCATTTCCAAGCTGATTCCCAACAAGCCGGGTCAGGCGGTGTCGCTGCAACTGCCGCCGGTGGACCGCGACAAAAACGACAAGATGGTTTACGCGCTGGAGGCCGAGCCGATTCTGGCCGAGCGTGAAAGCAAGGAAGAAGACGTGCGCACGCTGCTCGAGCTGGCGCGCAAGCTCGAAGGCCTGACGCGCAACGTGGGCATGCACGCCGGCGGCGTGCTGATCGCGCCGGGCAAGCTGACCGACTTTTGCCCGCTTTACCAGCAGCCGGGCAGCGAGTCGGCGGTGAGCCAGTTTGACAAGAACGACGTTGAAGCCATTGGCCTGGTGAAGTTCGACTTTTTGGGCCTGGCGACGCTGACAATTTTGGAAATCGCGCGCGAGTTCATCATCAAGCGACATGCCGGCCAGGAGAGCTTTGCGTTTGAAAACCTGCCGCTCGACGATGCGCGGGTTTACAAGCTGTTTGCCGACGGCAAGACCGAAGCGGTGTTCCAGTTTGAAAGTACCGGCATGCAGCGCATGCTCAAGGACGCGCGGCCGACCCGGCTGGAAGACCTGATTGCGCTGAACGCCTTGTACCGCCCCGGCCCGATGGATTTGATTCCGACCTTTGTGGCGCGCAAGCAGGGCCGAGAGGACGTGATTTACCCGCACCCGCTGGTGGCCGACATGCTGTCCGAGACCTACGGCATCATGGTCTATCAGGAGCAGGTGATGCAGACCGCGCAGATTTTGGGCGGCTACACGCTGGGCGGCGCTGACATGCTGCGCCGCGCCATGGGCAAGAAAGACGCGGACGAGATGGCCAAACACCGCCAGATCTTTCGTGACGGCGCGGCCAAAAATGACATTGATGAAGTCAAGGCCGACGAGGTCTTTGACCTCATGGAAAAGTTTGCTGGCTACGGCTTCAACAAGTCGCACGCTGCGGCCTATTCGCTGCTGGCTTATCACACGGCCTGGCTCAAGGTGCATTACACGGCGGAGTTCTTTTGCGCCAACATGACCGTGGAGATGGACGACACCGACAAGCTCAAGATCTTGTTTGGCGACGCCGTGAAAATGGGCATCAGCTTCGAGGCGCCGGACGTGAACCGCGGCAATTACCGCTTCGAGCCGATCACCGACAAGAGCATTCGCTACGGCCTGGGCGCCATCAAGGGCACCGGCCAGCAAGCCATTGCGGCGATGGTGGCCGCTCGCGAGGATGGCGGGCCTTTCACTTCGCTGTATGACTTTTGCGTGCGCGTGGACAAGAGCAAATTCAACAAACGCACGGTCGAGGCGCTCATCAAGGCTGGGGCTTTTGACAACCTGCACCTGAACCGCGCTGCATTGCTGGCTTCGGTGGATCGCGCCTTCGAGTTCTCCGCGGCCACCCAGGCCAACGCCAACCAGGGCGGGCTGTTTGACATGGGTGACTCGCATGCGGCCAGCACGCAGGAGCCGCCCTTGGTCGAGGCTATTCCCTGGGGCGTGAAGACGCGCTTGACGCACGAAAAAACCGCGATTGGTTTTTACTTGTCGGGCCATATGTTTGATGAGGTCGAACTCGAGGTGCGCAAGTTTGCCAAGCGCAAGCTCGAAGACCTGATCGACTCGCGCGAGCCGCAACTGATAGCCGGCATCGTTGGCGACCTGCGCGTCATCAATGGCCAGCGCGGCAAGCTTGCGCTGTTCAAGCTAGATGACAAGACTGCCGTCATGGAGGCCACAGCGGACGAAGGCGTGCTTAACGCCCACCGCAACCAGCTCAAGGACGATGAACTCGTCATCGTGCAGGCCAGTTTGCAGCCCGACCGATTTGCCGGTGGCTTCCGGCTCAAGGTCACGCAGGTCTGGGGCCTGGAGGAAGCGCGCTGCCGGTTTGGCAAGTACCTGCGCGTGGCCGTCAATGGCATGGCGCCCGACGTGGCGCGAACGGTCAGGGACTTTCCGCCCAGGCGCCGCGAGTCTGAACAGGGCGAACTCGTCAGCGGCCTGGCGGTGCGCCTGAGCCTGCGCCGCGAAGGGGCTACTGCCGAATTGCATCTGGGGGAGACGGCCAGGTTTTATCCCAGCGACGCCGCACTCGCCAGCTGGATGGCCCAGGCAGACCAGGGCCTGGCGCAGGTTGTTTACGACTGAGCCTGCCCGCGCCGCAAGCCGCGTAAGCGCAGGCTCCGGTTGCGGCTGCAATTCCCTTTAACTGTCTCTCGCTTTTGAACCGGCGCCGGGGAAAAAAGACCCATATAAATGGGCTCTAAAAAATAAGCGCCAAAGCGCCGCGCCGCGCGCTCAAACCCGGATGGTGCCCGCCCAGGCGGCAGCAAAACCCGCGGCGTTCTCGGCCACGTCGGCGGCCGACATGCCGGGCTTGAAGAGCGCCGAGCCGATGCCAAAACCGTTGGCGCCCACGGCCCGGTAAGCCTGCATGTTGGACGGTGAAATGCCGCCTACCGGCAACACCACCGTACCAGCCGGCAGCACCGCGCGCAGCGCCTTCAGGACGAGCGGCGTGATCATTTCAGCAGGGAATATCTTGAGCCCGGTGGCGCCCGCATCGAGCGCGGCAAAGGCTTCGCTGGCAGTCATGACGCCGGGCAGGCAAACCATGCCCAGGCGCACGGCTTCGGCCACCACGGCCGGGTTGAAGTTGGGCGAGACGATCAGTTCTGCGCCCGTGGCATGAACCCGCCGCACGTCTTCGGGCGTGAGCACCGTGCCAGCGCCGACCAGCGCTTGCGGAAAGGCTTGGGTCAGCGCGGCGATGCTGTCAAAGGGCTGCGGAGAGTTCAGCGGCACTTCGATCAAATGCCAGCCGGCCGCAACCAGCGCCGCGCCGACCGCCAGCGCTTCGGCCGGCTTGAGCCCGCGCAAGATGGCCACCAGGGGCAAGGCCGCAAGCGCTGCGCTGAATTTGGCGTGAGGGTTCATGCGGTGTCGGTAAAAAATGAATCAATTGCGCAGGCTTTGGGCCAGTGCATGCAGGCCATGCCAGTTGGCTTCAGCGCCCACGCGCCGGGCCGTCACGCCGCGTTGCGCCAGGGCTTGCTGATACAGCGCGCTCAGGTTTTCAGAGCCCATGATGACCAGATTTTCGCCAGTGGCCAAAGTCTGCGACTTGATTTCCTCGCCGATCACCAGGCCCGACAAATAACTCGGCAGCGCGCTGGCGGTCATGCGCTCAAAGAGCGACAAGGTGCGCACGCTGAAGGCACTGTGCAGCAGGCCAGGGCTGCGCAGTGCCTGCGCCACGCCCTCGTCAAAAGCCTCGGGGTCGGGCGCCGCGTCGTCGGCGGGCAGGCTGCGGGCCAGAATGGAATGTTGGCGCAGCAAGGCGTAGAACTCGCCGGTCATCCAGCTTGAAAACGCCACCACCCGCCCGTCTTTGACCTGTACCCATTTGCTGTGCGTTCCAGGCAAGACCAGCTTGGCATCTTGCAAACCCAGCATGGCAAGTGCGCCAAAGATTTGCGTTTCTTCGCCGCGCATCACGTCGGGCACGCCGGCTTGTTCGATGCGCAGGCCGGGCACGATGGCCATGCGGCCGGGCTCGAGCCAGTGCAGCTGGCCGGCAAGGTCGGCAAAGCCAGCCGGGCAGGGGCAGTACGCCGCCTGCTGCCAGCCTTGCTGGCTGCCCACCATGCCCGACATCAGGCACAGCACGCCGGCTTGCATCCAGTCGCCAAAGCAGTCCTTGAAAACCGTCGGGAACTGCCCCGCCGGCACGCTCAAAATGCCGCGCGCAAAAGCGCGGCTTTCCAGCACTTCGCCGGCGCGGTTCATCAGGGCGCCACGCAGCGAGCTGGTGCCCCAGTCAATGCCGACCAGGGAGCCGGCGGTGTCGGTGATGCTCATGAGTTGCTACAAGTGGCCTTGCCGGTGCTAAGCGCACGGTACCCGCTCAGTGGTTGTCGCGCGGCACAAAAGAGCCGCGCTTGCCGACCAGAAAGTCCAGGTCGGCCCCTTCGTCGGCCTGCAACACCCGGTCGATGTAAAGCTTCCAGTAGCCCGATGTCAGGGGTGGCTCGGGCGCCTTCCAGTTTTCGCGTCGGCGCGCGAGTTCCTCGTCGCTCACATGCAGGTGCAGGCGGCGGTTGGGCACGTCCAGCTCGATCATGTCGCCGTTTTGCACCAGCGCCAGCGGACCGCCGGCGGCCGCTTCGGGGGCGGTGTGCAAGACCACCGTGCCATAGGCCGTGCCGCTCATGCGCGCGTCACTGATGCGGACCATGTCGGTGATGCCCTTGCGCAACACCTTGGGCGGCAGCGGCATGTTGCCGACCTCGGCCATGCCGGGGTAGCCCTTGGGGCCGCAGTTTTTCAGCACCATCACGCAGTTCTCGTCGATGTCGAGGTTTTCGTCATCGATGCGCGCGTGGAAGTCTTCGATGGTTTCAAACACCACGGCACGGCCCGTATGAACCATGAGCGCTGGTGTGGCGGCGCTGGGTTTGATGACTGCACCGCGCGGCGACAAATTGCCGCGCAACACGGCAATGCCGGCTTTTTCCTTGAAGGGCGCAGCCAGCGGCATGATGACGTCGGTGTTGAAGTTCTCGGCGTCAGCGATGTTGGCGCCCACGGTCTGGCCGTTGGCAGTCACGACGTCCAGATGCAGGTGCTGCGCGATTTCCTTCATGACTACCGGCAGGCCGCCTGCGTAGCAGAAGTCTTCCATCAGGTATTTGCCCGAAGGCTGCAAATTGACCAGGCACGACAGCTCGCTGCCCAGGCGGTCGAAGTCGTCAATGGTCAGTTTCACGCCCAGGCGGCCGGCAATCGCGATCAGGTGAATCACCGCGTTGGTCGAGCCGCCAATGGCCGCCAGGGTCTTGATGGCGTTTTCAAAGGCTTCGCGGGTGAGAATTTTGGACAGCAGCTGGTCTTCATGAACCATGGATACAGCGCGCCGACCGGCCATGCGGGCCAGCACATTGCGCCTGCCATCAACGGCCGGATAAGCCGCGTTGCCCGGCAAGCCGACGCCCAGCGCCTCGACCATGCTGGCCATGGTGCTGGCGGTGCCCATGGTCATGCAGTGGCCGTGGCTGCGGTGCATGCAGCTTTCGGCTTCAAAAAATTCTTGCAGCTTGAGCGTGCCGGCGCGCACCTGCTCGCTCATGCTCCAGACGCCGGTGCCCGAGCCAAGCTCCTGGCCGCGCCATTTGCCGCTGAGCATGGGGCCGCCGCTCACGCCGATGGTCGGCAGGTCCACGCTGGCAGCACCCATCAGCAGCGAGGGTGTGGTCTTGTCGCAGCCCATCAGCAGCACCACGCCGTCGATCGGGTTGCCGCGAATGCTTTCTTCAACGTCCATGCTGGCCAGGTTGCGGTACAGCATGGCGGTCGGGCGCAGCAGGGTCTCGCCCAGCGACATCACCGGAAACTCCA
>CAJAOB010000145.1 GCA_903941205.1 uncultured Burkholderiales bacterium
CGCATCCAGGTCGGCATGGTCGGCATCAACGTGCCGATCCCGGTGCCCATGGCCTGGCACGGCTTTGGCGGCTGGAAGAAGAGCCTGTTTGGCGACATGCACGCCTACGGCGAAGAAGGCGTGCGTTTCTACACCAAGCAAAAGTCCATCATGCAGCGCTGGCCCGAAAGCATCGGCAAGGGCGCTGAATTTGTGATGCCAACGGCCAAATAAGCAGGCTGCAACAGCTGCGGCAGACGGGCCCGCCGATTTGCGCTGAAGCGACTCGGTTCAGCGGGCCTCATGGCGACTCAAGGGAAAAAGCCGCGGGAAGCCGAGGGACCAGCGGCCTGCCAAAGCAGTCGCACGAATCGCCGGGCCGAGCGGCTTCGACCAGGGCGAGGGCGGCCTACACCTTTTGCACTTGACAACACCCGAATCATTGCCATGATCCTCAGCCCTGCCCACCAGCTCGCCATGCTGCTGCCCTGGAAAACGGCAAGCCAGACCTTGCGATCGCGGCTACAAGCCATCAACCAGTCCCCGTATACCGAGAATTTTCATCTGAACACCACGCTCCATCGGGTGGTTCACCAGCACTTGGTGCTCGCCGACTTTTTGAAGCTGCCCGAGAACAAGCCCGGCATGCAGCTGGCGGTCTTCGTGCGCAACCCCTACGACCGTGTTTACTCGGGCTTCATGCAGTTGATGAGGGATGTCGCCAGTCAGCCAAAGTGGGTTTTCGAAGCGCCCTGGATAGGCGCTCTGGTTCGGCAACAACTCAGCGAGAATTTTGAGAGTCTTTGCAAGGCACAGTTCAATGTAAACCGGTGGTTCCTGTCGCTGCCCGAGTACGCTTTTCATGACGTCGGAAGGAACTCCAGCCTGCCCTTGTACCCGGCCCATTTCTGGACCCACAGCGACGGGCAGCTGCGAGCTGCGTTCATCGGCAAGGTGGAAAACTTTGAAGCCGATTTTGTGAAACTCACGGAGCAGTTCAACATTCTGGATTTCGGCCATGAAGATGCGAATCGCTCGCAGGTCAAAACCACGCCCGACGCCAGAAACTACCACTATGTGCAAAAGCTGGGTGCCCGGACCATTGCGCGCATCAATGATGTTTTTGCCGCAGACTTCGCCTATTTTGGTTATGACAAGATAAAGCCTTGAGCCTTAGCTCTCGAGGCCGAAACCCGGGACTCAAGGTCTGCTGCGCTCCAAACTCGAGGCAGGCGCCAAAGTCAAGCGCCCCCCTTGAATCTTCACCCAGGAATGCCCACCGAACACGCGCGGCAAGGGCCATGAGGCGCTGCACCACGTCAGACACCGCAAATACGCGGCCGAACCGTCCCTCACCTTGAAGCGTGAGGCTCGGTTCAATTCAAGAATCGATGACCGGTGTTTTCAATTCTCCGATCAGGCGGCTGTAGCCTGGCGAAATTGATCAACTCAATCTCCCGCTCCTCAATGGCGTTTCTGATGGCCGGGTCGATCAGGATGCCCAACTCACGCTGGCGCAGCGTGTTGTAGGTCGATTCATTCACAAAGGCATCGGGCACAAAGCCGGGGTGACACATCAGCTCGCTCACTCCCTCACCAAGCTCGTTGATAAGCTTGATCAAAACATCTGACGTCGCCTGCTGGTCGTAAAACTCTGCGATAAAGTGATCCGGCCGGCGTGGCTTGAATTCATTGAGCAAGTCAGGCACATAACGCTGCATTTTTCCCCACTCTCCCGGCGCCCTGGCTGTGAACGGAAAGCGGATTGGGCAGTCATACTCCTTTGCAAGTTCGAGCATCACGCGAAACAAGGCGGGGGAAAAATACGATGCATGATGGTGCGAATCAAGATGGTCGGGCTTTTTTCCAGCGGCTTTGATGAAAGCGTCGATCTGCGCCTGCCATTCTGTTCTGACTTCTTCGCTGTTCAGGTTGGGCAGACTTTTGAGGACCTGGCCGTACTTGAAGAAACTCCCCTGCTGATCGGTCAGAGATTTCACGGCCCCGTGCGCCGAGAGGGGCTGGCCCATGGTCAGGACCAGATGAACGCCGAGACCCAGCATCGGCGACTCCTTCAGCGCCAGGCTGATGTCGTCGGCCGTGGTGGCAATATTCATCATGCAGGTCGTGGAGGTGACCACGCCGTATTTGTGCGCCGCCCGAATGCCTTCCGAAATTTCGGGGCTTCGTCCGTAATCATCTGCATTGAAAATCAGGCTTTTGGAAATTTCCCACTCCTTCAGGATCTTGATGATCCGAATCTGCAAGACGAGCCAGCGGATTTTCTAAACGCGGCCTCGGTGTTTTTGATTGAAAAAATTGAGGTGCAGACAAACCCCAAGGTCAAAGACCGGCCTTTGCCGCTATGAAACGGGATGTCCGATAAGTTTTCAATATTGCCGGATCAAGACTGAAAGCGCCTTCAATTCTTCCCAGACAATTTTCTGAATTGCAAAAACAATCAAACGGCCGCACCATTTCCCATTCGGTTGAAGGATAGAAAAAAGTCAGCTCATCGCCTTGGCGTATATCTTCCACCGCCACCAAATTCAGGGCATCCAGGTCGAAGAAGGTGTTTGGACGGCAGCCATGATTGACATACCGTAAACACTCGGGGGAAAGTGATAGGTGTTCAGCCTCAGTCAACTGGACCGTAAGGCAGGACGCTTGCTGAACCCTTGCGCTTTTTGAAAAAGAACTCAAAACCTCGCCTTTCTGAAAGTCCTTTTTCGATCGCAACGATCTTTGATCCAGATGCTTGATCTGACTTATTTCGGCAAAGTCGGGAAGAGGGTTCATTGGGGTACGGCTATCGGAAGCCCAAGGTTCAGACACGAATCAGGCGTGGTCGATGGTCTGGAGAATCATGGTCAGGTGATGAAAGAGCGAACTTTTGGAGTCTGGCACAGTCTGCGGACCACATAG
>CAJAOB010000146.1 GCA_903941205.1 uncultured Burkholderiales bacterium
CGCCAGCCTGCAGCCCGGGCTGGCCTTGCAAGCTTGTGGCGTGGCAGCGGCGCTGGGCGGCCGGGCGGTGTTGCACGAGGTCTCGCTGGGCTTGCAAGCGGGCCGCTGGACCAGCATCGTCGGGCCCAACGGCGCCGGCAAGTCGACCTTGCTCAAGGTTCTGGCGGGCTTGCTGCCGCACAGCGGGGTGGTGCATTTGCAAGGCCGGCCGCTGTCTGGCTACAGCGGCCGCGAACGGGCCCGGCAGCTTGCGTGGCTGGGGCTGGGCGATGTTTCTGCCGACGAGATCCGGGTTTACGACCTGGTCATGCTCGGCCGCCTTGCGCACCAGGCCTGGCTGGCCGGGCCGGCGCCAGCAGATCATGAGGCCGTGGCCCACGCCCTGGGCGCCACCCACGCCTGGGATTGGCGCCTGCGCGCCTTCGGTCAGCTCTCCGGGGGCGAGCGTCAGCGCGTCTTGCTCGCGCGTGCGCTGGCGGTGCAGGCCAAAGTGTTGCTCATGGACGAACCGCTGGCCAATCTGGACCCGCCGCACCAGACCGACTGGCTGCTGCTGGTGCGCCAGCTGGTGGCGCAAGGAAGCACGGTTGTCAGCGTCCTGCACGAAATATCGATGGCCTTGCAGGCAGACGAGATGCTGGTCTTGCAAGGCGGTCGCGTGCTTCATCAGGGGCCTTGCGACGATGCGCAGACCCACGCTGCGCTTGAAGCAGTGTTTGAGCGCCGTATCGAGATCGTCCGCTTGCGGCAGCAATGGCTGGCGCTGCCCAAAATCTGAAGGGCGCGAATCAAAGCGGCCAGGCTGGCGCGCGACCGCGCTTAACCGCGCCGCTGCGCTTCGTGTTGAAGGCCGGGCGCTGGCGTCTTGGGTCGGTAGTCGCAATACGCACTGACCGCGCATTGCCAGCACTGCGGCGTTCTGGCCTGGCAAATGTAGCGGCCGTGCAGGATCAGCCAGTGGTGAGCGTCAACGAGGTATTGCGGCGGCACGCGCTTCATCAAGCCGGCCTCTACGTCGTCAACGTTTTTCCCCGGGGCCAGCCCGGTGCGGTTGGCGACCCTGAAGATATGCGTGTCAACCGCCATCACGGCTTCGCCAAAGGCCGAGTTCAGCACCACATTGGCGGTTTTTCGGCCGACGCCGGGCAGCGCCTGCAGGGCTTCACGCGTGCGCGGCACCTGGCCGCCGTGGCGCTCGACCAGAATTTGGCAGGTCTGCATCAGGTGCCTGGCCTTGCTGCGGTAAAGACCGATGGTCTTGATGTAAGCCTCCAGCCCCGGCAGACCAAGCGCGAGAATTTTTTGCGGCGTGTTGGCCACTGCAAAAAGCCGGCGTGTGGCCTTGTTCACGCTCACATCCGTGGCTTGCGCCGACAGCAGCACCGCCGTCAGCAATTCAAAAACGCTGGTGTATTCAAGTTCAGTCACCGGCAGCGGATTGGCGGCCTTGAGGGTGGCAAAGAAGGCGGCGATGTCGGCTTTTTTCATGCCGGAAGTTTAGGCGGCCGGTGAACGCGGGCCATGGGGCGCTTCAGGTGCCGCCCGGCCTGTGGGCGTTACCATCCTGATCTTGCTCTTCAACAGCCCCAGCCTCAGCCTCAGCCCCGAGAGACCTCCTTATGCCGCTGCAATTTGCCGACCGCCTGAACAACGTTGAAACTTCCGCCATCCGCGAGCTGTTCAAGCTGCTGGGCAAGCCCGGCATCATCAGCTTTGCGGGCGGCTTTCCAGACAGCGCCATGTTCGACGTCCAGGGAATCCAGGAAGCTGTCAACCTGGCCTTGAGCGAAGAGCCCGGCGGTGCGCTGCAATACGGCGCCACCGAAGGCTACAACCCGCTGCGCGAGCAACTCGCTGCCTTCATGGCGAGCAAAGGCGTCGAAGTCGCACCCGATGGCCTGATCGTCACCACCGGCAGCCAGCAGGGACTGGATCTGCTGGGTAAAACCATGATCAGCCCGGGCGACAAGGTGATTGTTGAAGGCCCGACTTTTTTGGCCACCATCCAGTGCTTTCGCCTTTACGGCGCCGACATCATCAGCGCACCGATTGATGCGCAGGGCGTGCAAACCGACGCGCTCGAGCGCCTGATCGCCGAGCACAAGCCCAAGTTTGTCTACCTGATTCCCACCTTCGGCAATCCCAGCGGCGCCTTGCTCAGTCTGGCGCGGCGCCAGAAGATTCTGGAGCTGGCCGTCAAGTACCAGACGCTGGTGGTGGAAGACGACCCGTATGGCGATTTGTACTTTGACCAGCCGCCGCCACCCAGCCTGCTGGCCCTCAGCGCCGACGTTCCCGGCAGCCGTGAATTGCTGGCTTACTGCGGCAGCATGAGCAAGGTCTTGAGCCCGGGCCTGCGCGTGGGCTGGATGATCGCCCCGGCCGAGCTGCTGGCCAAAGCCACCATGTGTAAGCAGTTCAGTGACGCTCATACCAGCACTTTTGCCCAGGCCACGGCCGCGCAGTACCTCAAGGCCGGTCGCATGCCCGCCACGCTGGCGCGGGTGCGCACGGTCTATGCCGAGCGGGCCGCGGCCATGGGCGCCGCCTTGAAGCGGGAACTCGGCGATGCGATTGAATTTACCCAGCCGGAAGGCGGCCTGTTCTTTTGGGCACGACTGACTGGCGCCGGAGGCAAAAGCGCCGATGCCGCCGACTTTGCAAAAAAGGCGATCGCGCAAGGCGTGGCCTTTGTGCCCGGCGCGCCGTTTTATGCACGCGACCCGGACCTGGCCTCGCTGCGTCTGAGTTTCGCCACGGCGGATCTTGCGAAGATCGAAGAGGGCGTTGGCCGGCTTGGCAAGGCGCTCTGAGCCTGTTTCGACCGCGTACGAAGCGTTGGCTGACGCTGGCAACTGCCGCAAGGGGTGAACGGCGAGATTGCCCCCTGCGAGGCTAGACCAGCGTGCTTTTAAAAAATGCCATGGTTCTGTCCCAAGCCAGCTTGGCGGCAGCAGCGTCGTAGCGAGGCGTGGTGTCGTTGTTAAAGCCGTGCTGCGTTCCTGCATATTGGTGGACGCTGCAGCGCACGCCAGCGGTCTTCAGAGCCGCCTCGTAAGCGGGCCAGGCGGCGTTGATGCGCTCATCAACCCCGGCCAGATGGACCAGCAGCGGCGCCTTGACTTTGGCGGCTTCTGCGGGCGCTGGCACGTTGCCGTAGAACGGCACGGCAGCGTCCAGCCCGGGCAGGCGAATCGACAGGCTGTGGGCGATGCCGCCGCCGTAGCAAAAACCCACCACGCCGAGCTTGCCGCTGGCGTCGCCGCGGGCCTTGAGCCACTGCGCGCCCGCCATAAAGTCCTCCAGCGCCTTTGCCTGGTCGAGCTTGCCAAACGCTTCACGCGCCTTGTCTTCGTCGCCGGGATAACCGCCCGAGATCGTCAGCGCGTCAGGCGCAAAAGCCATATAGCCATCCAGCGCGAGCCGACGGGTGATGTCTTCGATGTGCGGATTCAGCCCCCGGTTTTCATGCACCACCAAAATGGCCGGCAGCTTGCTGGTACCGGCTGCGGCAGGTCGCGCCAGATAACCCGACACCGTGCCGGTGCCTGAGGGCGAGGGGTAGCTTGTTTTTTCGGTTTTCAGGCGCGCGTCGTCCTGGCGAACTTGCTGTCCGGCGGCAAAGTTCGGGCTGAGCGCGGCCAGCAAGCCGGCGGCTGTGATGCCGGCTTTGGCAAATTTCTGCGCCTGCTGCAGGAAGCCGCGCCGGTCCAGTTGGCCATGCACGTAGGCGTCAAACAAAATCAGCAGTTCCTGGTCAAAGTCATGAGCAGTCAGGCGTGGTGGCATGGCGGTCCTTGGGTTGTTGCTGTGGTGGGAAGTGTTCGAACAAGTGTTCGAATAAGTGGCCGAAGAACGGTTCGAATGTTCCGCATCAAGCATAAGCGGCCCGCGCCGCATGAGTCAACGCAGATTAGCCCTCGCGCCGAGCTGAGATCCGGCAGAAAGATCAGACCCGTCGGTCAAGGTGCAGTCGCCCCGGTTTCGGCCCTGTCCGGCCAGTCGGCGAAAGGGAAGGGCAAGGCTTCGGTTCCAAAGGTCTCGAAGTCGGCGATTTGTCCGAGGTAGCGCCCCAGACTGCGACCGAAGCCGCTCAGCCTGGGGTTCGTCTCGCCCGTCACGAGCAGCAAAATCAGTTGAATCACGGCCGCCAGGAACAAGACCCAGGCGCCCAGCTGAAAGGCAAAGGCCAGCAGCAACATCAGCAGCACTCGGTGCCATCGTTTGCGCGGTGCCAGCGGCGCTTCAAAAGGGGCATTCATGGCATCTCCTTGGGGTGAAACAGGAACCAGACCGAACACCCTTTCACATGAAGCCAGAACCGCGATGTTCAAGCGCTACCAGGCGTTGCGCAGTTCCCGCAGCTTTCTAAAAATGGTTTCGGCCTCTGGCTCCTTTGGCAAGTCAGGAAAGCTGCTGCGCAGCTGGGCCAGCACGCTGGGGCTGTCCAGGCGCATGAAGGTGTTGTGTTCTTTTTCTTGCTGCAGCGTGGTGACAAGGGCTTGCGCCGGGTCGTGGCCCGTGACTTGCGCCAGGCGAGCCTTGGCGGCGGCGTTATCGGGTTCGCGCGCCAGCGTGAACTTCAGATTGGTTTCAATGTAATCGTGACCCGGGAACAGGCGCGTGTTGTCGGGCAGGCGCATCAGCTGCTCGCTGAAGCTGCGAAACAGCGCATGCACGTCGCCGCCGTTGTGAACATTGCCCGCACCCGCGTTGAACAAGGTGTCTCCCGAAAAAAGCGCCGGCTGCTCTGCATGCGCGCACAGGCAAATATGGCACATGGTATGGCCCGGCGTGTCCAGACATTCCAGCTCGATGTGTTTGCCCACCTTGATCACGTCGCCCGCCTGCACGCCGCGGTCCATGCCGGCAATCTTGCCGGCCGCCTTGTGGTGCGCAATGAGCTTCGCACCCGTGGCAGCCACCACAGCCGCGTTGCCGCCGGTGTGGTCATGGTGCTCATGCGTGTTGAGCACTTGGGTGATTTGCCAGCCCTTGGCCTTGGCGGTCGTCAGGCATTTCTCATGGTCGAGCGGGTCGATCGCCAGGGCTTCGCCGCTGTCGGGGCAGGCGATGAGGTAGTTGTAATTGCGCAGGCTGTTGCCCGTCCAGATTCGCTCGACAATCATCGCTGGCCTTCGATTGGTTGAAGTATCAGGGCATTCTAGAGGCGGCTTTTTCAGAGGCAGATCGCACTGCGGCTTGCGGCAAAATGCCTGCCAAATGCGCAGCAATACCAGCATCGATAAAAGCATCGACAAAAGCATCGACAAAAGCAACGCCAAAGGCAGTTTCCCCAAATCATGAAAAGCAACATCGGCGCCGGCCGTCTCGTTTACTCCACCGATGTCGGTCGCACCTGTCCCGTCTGCCGCCAGGCGGTGGGCCAGTGCAGTTGCAAATCCGTGCGGCCCAAGCCCGCTGGCGACGGCGTGGTGCGTGTGTCGCGCTCCAGCAAGGGCCGTGGTGGCAAGACCGTGACCTTGATCGAGGGGGTCGCGCTGGACGATGCAGCCTTGGCGCAACTTGGCAAGCAACTGAAGTCGACTTGCGGATCGGGCGGCACCGTCAAGGACGGCGTGATTGAAATCCAGGGCGATCACCGCGAGCTGGTCATGCGTCTGCTCATCGAAAAGGCCTACAAAGTCAAAGCCGCAGGCGGATAAAACCACGCCTTCCAGCCAAAAGGTTTGTCTGCATGAAGCCCGAAGACCTCGAGTTGCTGGTCACGCGCCAGATGCCTTTTGGCAAATACAAGGGCCACCTGATCGCTGATTTGCCCGGCAACTATCTCGCCTGGTTTGCCCGCGAGGGTTTTCCGAAGGGCGACACGGGCCGCTTGCTCGCGCTGATGCTGGAGCTTGACCACAACGGTCTCAGCCATTTGCTTGAGCCCTTGCGCCGCCGGTCCGACCTCCCCGGTCGGCCAA
>CAJAOB010000147.1 GCA_903941205.1 uncultured Burkholderiales bacterium
CCATGCGGCGAAACGCGCGCGAGGTGGGCGGCAGCAGCCGCGTGAGGTCGCGCGTGCGGTAGCGGATGATGGGCAGCGCTTCCTTGGTCAGCGAGGTGAACACCAGCTCGCCTTCTTCGCCGTCGGCCAGCACTTCGCCGGTGTCAGGGTTGATGATCTCGGGGTAGAAGTGGTCTTCCCAGATCACCGGGCCGTCTTTGGATTCAATGCATTCGCTGGCCACACCCGGCCCCATCACTTCGGACAGGCCATAAATGTCTACCGCGTCGAGTCCGGCCTTGGCCTCGATGTCGCGGCGCATGGCCTCGGTCCAGGGTTCGGCGCCAAAGATGCCGACCTTGATCGACGAGGCGGCGGCGTCCAGGCCCTGGCGCGTGAACTCCTCGATGATGACCTGCATGTAGCTGGGGGTGACCATGATGATGTCCGGCCTGAAGTCCTGGATCAGTTGCACCTGCTTTTCAGTCTGCCCGCCCGACATCGGAATGACGGTGCAGCCGGCGCGCTCGGCGCCGTAATGCGCGCCCAGCCCGCCGGTAAACAAGCCGTAGCCGTAAGCCACATGCACCATGTCGCCGGGTCTGCCGCCCGCCGCGCGTATCGAGCGCGCCACCAGATCGGCCCAGTGGCTGATGTCCTGCGTGGTGTAGCCCACCACGGTGGGTTTGCCGGTGGTGCCCGAGGAGGCGTGGATGCGCGCGATTTTTTCGCGCGGCACGGCGAACAGGCCAAACGGGTAGTTGTCGCGCAGGTCTTTTTTGACCGTGAAGGGAAACTTCGAGAGGTCGCTGAGTTGCTTGAGATCGGCCGGATGCACGCCCTTGGCGTCAAAGGCCTGGCGGTAGTGCGGCACGTTGTTGTAGGCGTGCGCCAAAGTCGCTTGCAGGCGTTTGAGTTGCAGCGCGCTGACTTCGTCGCGGCTGGCGGTTTCGATGGCTTCGAGGTCGCCGGGCTGGGGCTGCTTGACGGGCATGGGCGGGTCTTTCTTGCTTGTCTCTGGAGCTTCTTGTGTGGGGCGGGTGCGGGCTCAGGCGCTGACGACGGCCTTGCCTTTGATCGTGTAAGAGCGACCGCGAAACACCGCGATGCGCACGCCGTGCTGGTTGCGCACATCAATGTCATAGACGCCGGTTCGTCCGGCTTTGGAGATTTCAACCGCCGTCGCCGTCAGCCGGTCGCCTTCGCGCGCGGGGGCGACCAGATCGATGGAAAAGCCCGACGCCACGGTCAGCTCGTTGTAGGAGTTGCAGGCAAAGGCAAAAGCCGAGTCGGCCAGCGTGCTGATCAGGCCGCCGTGGCAGGTCTGGTGGCCGTTGAGCATGTCGGCGCGCACGGTCATGCTCAGCGTGGCGCCGCCGGGGCTGATGGCTTCTACTTCAATGCCCAGCATCCGGGTCGCGCTGTCGCTGGCATACATGGCCACGCGCACGCGCTCGGCAACAGCTTGGGGGGTCGACATGTCCATCAGGTACTCCGGCGCGCGCGGGCTAAGGTTGAAAAATCGGGGGCGGTTTTGGGCGATTGCTCAGCGGTCAGAGAACACCGGCAGACGCTTGGCCTTGAACGCGGCGACGCCTTCGAGGTAGTCGTGCGCGGCGCCCAGCTGGCCTTGCAGCCGGGCCTCGGCGCTCAGGGCCTCGTCCATGCTCATCTGTCCGGCCGCGTCCAGCGTCTGGCGCGTGGCCACCAGCGCGCGCGTGGGCATGGCGGCCAGCCGCTCGGCCAGCGCTTGTGTCTGGCTGGCCAGTGCTTCGTCGGCCACGCATTGCCAGATCATGCCCAGACGTTCGGCTTCAGCGGCAGGCAGCTTGTCGCCCAGCATCGCCAGCCCCAGCGCCCGGCTGCGGCCCACCAGCCGCGGCAGCAGCCAGCTGCCGCCCGCGTCGGGTATCAGGCCGATCTTGGAAAACGCCTGGATGAAGCTGGCCGACTCGGCGGCGATCACCAGATCGCAATTGAGCGCGATGTTGGCGCCGGCACCGGCCGCCACGCCGTTGACCGAGGCCAGCACGGGCACCGGCATCGAGCGCAGGCGCTGCACCAGTGGCTTGTAAAAACCTTCGATCAGCACGCCCAGGTCGGTGGCCGGGGCGCCTGGCCGCAGCTCGGGTGCGGCGGCCGGGTCAGACAAATCCTGGCCGGCGCAAAAGCCGCGGCCAGCGCCGGTCAGCACCACGCAGCGCACCTCGGCGTTGGCCGCCGCGGCATTCAGGGCGGCCAGCAACTGCTGGTGCATGAGCGTGTTGAAGCTGTTGAGCGCGCCGGGGCGATTGAGCGTCAGCGTGAGAACGGCGCCAGCGGTGGACGACAAAATGAAGGATTCGGACATGGTGACGAGCGCGCTGCGGGTTGATGGTTGTGGAATTGACCGACCGGTCGGTAGATAATAGTAGACTTTGGTCCGTGGAGGCAAGCGCTGACACTAAGTAAAAACCCTGATGCCCGGGCTTGAAGGGCCTGATTCACGGGCGACCGTACGCCATCAAACATCTTGCAACCGACCAGCCCTGCAATCCATTCAACCCGCCAACCGAAAGGAAACCATGCCCTGTTACGCCCTTGAAGATGTGGTGCCCGTCGTCCACCCGAGCGCTTATGTTCATCCGACCGCCGTGCTGATCGGCGACGTCATCATTGGTGCGAACTGTTATGTCGGCCCGGGCGCCAGCCTGCGCGGCGACTTCGGGCGCATCGTGCTCAAGGACGGGGCCAATGTGCAGGACAACTGCGTCATGCACGGCTTTCCCAGGCAGGACACGGTGATCGAGGAAAACGGCCATATCGGCCACGGCGCGGTCTTGCACAGCTGCGTGGTGCGCCAGGGTGCGCTGGTCGGCATGAACGCGGTGGTGATGGACGAGGCCGAGGTCGGCGAGCAAGCCATCGTCGCCGCCTGTTCGCTGGTGCCGGCCGGCATGAAGGTGCCGCCGCGCACGCTGGTGGCCGGGCTTCCGGCCAAGGTGCTGCGCCCGCTCAAGGAGGCTGAAATCGCCTGGAAGCTCGAGGGCACGCGAACCTACCAGAACCTGACCGAGCGCTGCCTGCGTTCGCTGCGCGAGACCGCGCCTTTGACCCACATCGAGGCCAGCAGGCCGAGCTTGCAATGCCCCGAAGTCCAGTCCCTGATTGCGACCAAACGCGCCAGCAGCGAAGCCGCGCCCGCAGCCAGCGCGTAGCCTCTTAGTAAACCGTCTCGATGTAGCTGTAGATGTAGTTGGAGCCGCCGTCGACATGGCCGAGCAGGCGCGAAGACTTGAAGATGCCCGAGCGGTGCGACACGCCCATGCCGATGTAGGTGTCCTTCAGGCTGCGCCAGCCAAACAAGTCGCCCAGGCTCACATCCAGCGACGGGTCCAGGTAGTGCAGCAGGCGTGAGGTCTGCTCGCCGTTGGCCGCCTGGCTGCTTTCCTCGATGTAGGGCACGCGCTGCGCCAGCGACACGCCCATGCCCATGCCCAGCCGCGTCTTCACTCGCGACTGCCAGGGAAAGCCGGTGTAATAAATCTTCATGAACAGGTCCAGTTGCAGCCCGTTGGGCTGCAAGCCCTGATCATCATGATGCGCCAGGCCCACGTAGCCGACCACGTCAATCGGCTGGCCCTTGAAGTTCTGGATGAACGGCCGGCCAATTTGCACCGCACTGATGTTGGTCGGGTTGACCTTGGTGGTAGCCAGACATTGCGCCGTGATGATCTTGGCCAGATGACAACCGTCCTCGGTGGCCTTGCCGTGCAGGGCCTTGAAATAGGTCGGCGTTTGCGCGCCCACCCAGTCTGTGTCGTGTGGTCCGAAGTCGTAAACCGCGCCCAGGTAAAAAGCCGGCAACACGCGCTGCTGAACGATGGGACTGTTTTTGACTTCGTTGCCCAGCACCGTGGCTGACACGCCCGACATCAGGCGCCAGTTCCTGGTCAGCGCGTAAGTCGTGTGCAGGCCGATGCCCGCTTGCAGCCCGCCGCCTGGCGCGTAGGCCGCGCGGGTCTCGGTGGCTTCCTCGGCTTTCACGCCGTAGTAATAGTCATTGAGCGCGGCGCTGCGCCAGCCCAGGCTCAGGCTCGGCCGCCAGGTCCAGGCGCCCGAGCGCGTCTCGCGGCTCACGCTCAGGCGCGCTTCGCGGCCCTTGTGCGTGCCGTTGGCGTCTTGCAGCGCCTCGATGCGTACCTCGCCCCAGGGCAGCCGGACGTTGTAGGCCAGCCCGACATCCACCGAGGTGTTGCGCTGCGCCATGCCGGCCAGGCTGGCTGGCGCATCGCTCAGGGTGAAGCCTTCAAGCCGACGTTCGAGCAGCAGGTCAAAGCGCTTGTCGTCTTCATTGAACACCTTGACGCCGACGCGGTTGGCATTGAGAAACAGATGCTTGCCGTCGTAGACGTACAGCGGCAAAAGGTCAAAACGAAGGCCGTCGTCCAGGTAGGGCGAGCGCTCCACATGGGGCGCAAAACCCAACCCGGCGCTGCTGACCTCGCTGAGGTTGGTGGAAAGCGCCGCGCCGTCGATTTGGGCCCAAACCGGAGACAGGCTTGAGGCGCAGCCCGCCAGCAGCAGGGCGAAGAAGCGGCAGCGTTGAAAGCGTGGGTTCATGGGCTTGGCTTTTTGATTCTTGGCGTTGAACGAAAGCTTCGACGGGATAGCCTAAAGCAGCGTCTGCAGGAGATTCTGGCGGCCTCAGCGCTGAAATACAAAAGCCCGCTTTCGCGGGCTTGCAGGCCAGGGGGCCGACAGGGAAGTCAGAACGGGATGTCGTCGTCCATGTCGTCGAAACCGCTGGCTGCCTTCGACGGCGCAGGCGCTGCGGGACGTTGGGCCGGCGCGGCGGCTGGCCGGGAGTAGCTCTGGCGCTCGCCGCCTTCTTCGCGGCCGGCGCCCTGGCCGCCCATGCCTTCGCGGCTACCGAGCATCTGCATCTGGTCGGCGCGAATCTCGGTGGTGTACTTTTCGATGCCGTCCTTGTCGGTCCATTTACGCGTGCGCAGGCTGCCTTCGACATAGACCTGCGAGCCCTTGCGCAAGTACTGGCCAACGATCTCGGCAAGCCGGCCATTGAACACAACGCGATGCCATTCGGTGGCTTCCTTCATCTCGCCCGTTTGTTTGTCCTTCCACCGATCGGTGGTGGCAATGGCGACATTGGCGATCTGATCGCCGTTGGGAAATGAGCGCATCTCGGGGTCGCGTCCGAGGTTGCCGACGAGGGTGACTTTGTTGACTGAGGCCATGGATACTTCTCCTGTGTTTTTGAGTTTAACTGGCGACGCTGGCCGCCGGTTCCGCCTCAGCCGCAGGCAGGTCATAGCGGCCGGGAGCGTGCATTGGCCAGGCGATCAGCAGCCACAGCAGCATCAGGCCGCCGCAGGCCATGAACAGCGCCTCGGCCCCGGCCGTCTTGGCCAGCCAGCCGCCAGCCGCGCCCCCGGCAAAAAAGCCCAGCGACTGCAACGTGTTGTAAACCCCGAGCGCTGCGCCGCGCGCATGTTGCGGCGCCACCCTAGAAGCCAGGCTGGGCTGGCAGGACTCCAGAATATTGAAGCCGCAGAAAAACACAAAGAGTAGCCAGGCCAGCGCCGTCAGGTTGGGCGTGCCGCTGCCGGCCTGCCAGGCGGCCCACCAGAGACCGAGTTGCACCAGCCCGATCACGCCCACTGAGCCCAGAAAGACGGCCCGCAAATAGCCGCGCCGCTCCAGCGGATACAGCGTCACGCGCAGCACAAAAAACGAGGCCAGCACCGCCGGCGTGTAAACCTGCCAGTGCGCGTCCTTGCCCAGACCGGCCTGCACCAGCAGTGTCGGTATGGCGACCCACATCGCCAGTTGCACGGCATGCAGCACAAACACTCCCACATCCAACCGCAACAGCCCCGGATCGCGCAGCACCAGCGCCAGCGAGCCGCGTGGCCGGTGTACCGGCTGCGCTGGCTCGGCCGGCACCCACCAGATCACCACCGCAATGCCGGTCAGCGCAAACAGCCCCGTCAGGGCGAACAGTCCGTGCAGCCCGATGTGCGCAGCCAGCAACGGCGCAATGACGAGTGACAGCGCAAACATCAGCCCGATGCTCACGCCCACCAGCGTCATGGCCTTGGTGCGCACCTCGTCGCGCGTCTGGTCGGCCAGCAAGGCCGTGACGGCAGCCGAAATGGCGCCGGCACCCTGCACCGAGCGGCCGATGATCAGCCAGGTCAAGTCGCTGGCCGTCATGGCGATGAAACTGCCCAGCGCAAACACAATCAGCCCGAAGATGATGACCCGCTTGCGACCCAGCCAGTCCGAGGCCATACCAAAGGGAATTTGCAGCAGTCCCTGGGTCAGTCCATAAATTCCCATCGCTAAGCCGACCCGCGCCGGGTCGTCACCGCCGGGGTAACGCGCCGCTTCAAGCGCAAACACCGGCAACACCAGAAACAAGCCCAGCATGCGCAGCGCAAAAATGCAAGCCAGCGAAAAGCTAGAGCGAAGCTCGCCCGCGGTCATGGGAGTGTCTGGAGGAGTGGAGCGCACGTCAGCGTTGGGGCAATAAGGGGTTGGCGTAGAAAACCAAAGGTCTATTGTGATTCATCGCGCCCCAAGGCCGCCGGAATTTGTCCTGGATTGCCACCGTCGAGCAGGTCGACAGTAGGCTTCGCGCGGATCGCGTGGACAGGCTGCGAATTCGGAGCTTGGGTTTTGTTTCAGAGGGCAAAAGTCCAAGCAGGGATGCCCATGAGCCCCGAATTCGCTCCCTCCCTTTTGGGGCGGGAGGAAAAAAATGGGGATGGTCGCGATCCCCGCATGTACTCCCTCCCCCTTTGGGGTAGTAGCAAAAATGGGGATGGTCGCGAGCCCGTATCTACTCCCTCCCCCTCTGGGGGAGGGCTGGGGTGAGGGCAAGATACCGCGCTGCCGCCTCCAAGGTGCGTTCAAAACCGAGGCAAGGCTGGGTGCGCGATTTTGTCGTCATGGGCAACGTCTTTCCTCGTCCGTCGAAGCGTAAGGCATTGCTTGCGCGGCGAGCCCCCATCCCTGCCTTCCCCCAGAGGGGGAAGGAGCC
>CAJAOB010000148.1 GCA_903941205.1 uncultured Burkholderiales bacterium
ATGACTTCTACGCCAATTGGAATCCGACCCCGACTAGCACCCTCTTTAGTTGCCCAACCAATTTGTGTCGATGCCGTCGACACCATTTTTCTTACGTCATGTCCAGCGTATCTGACACCATCTTTTGAAACGGCCACCCCATGCAAACCACCCCCAACCCTTCGGGCGCTCTGTTCCAAGCCGTGGCCTTTGCTGCCGACAAGCACCGCAACCAAAGGCGCAAGGACGACAAGACGCTAACCAAGGAAAGGGGTTCCAAATGACAGATCTCAAAATCACCAAAGGCAGCGCCAACGTATTTGCTGACCTTGGCTTTGGACCGCAGGAATCGCAAAACCTGCTGTTGCGTTCGCAAACCATGATCGCTTTGGTGCAGTGGTTCAATGCCAGCGGTTTGACGCAAGCGGCCGCAGCCAAGACGCTGGGCGTGACGCAGCCTCGCTTGAATCAACTGCTCAAGGGCAAGATTGAAATTTTCAGCCTTGATGCCTTGGTCAATATGGCCACCAGCGCGGGAATGCGTGTGGGCCTGAGCATCCGGCCCAAGACTTCCGTCAAGGTGCGGACTGCAGCCCACGCAAAAGATGCGCCAATCACCAAGCAAGGGCTTCGCGCCGCTGGCTGACAACATCAGCAATTTACGTGACGTCCTGGCCTCGCCGCTCGCCGACTAGCCCCGCACGCAAACAGGCTTCCGCTGACTGTGCCGCCAGCTTAGTGGCCGGTCTGCGCGGCGCGCACCCGGGGCTGGATGGACTCAAGGACCGTCTGAATCGCAAGCGTCTGGGAATGCGGCCTCGATGCGGGCTGCCAGCTCGCCCGGAAAGCCCGCAGGCTGGAAATACATGACAGGCGCCACGACCTCGCGGGCGACGCCGGGAAAGGGGCCGAGGTCGGTTCTACAGGGCTATAGGGCGCCAGAAAGGCTTTTTTCCTTGAATGCAAGGTCAGCCAAAGGGGGTTCATTTTTCAGCGCAAAGCTCTGATAATTTAATTTCGCTTTTCCTGACTGCCACTTCAACTTCAACTTCAACTTCAACTTCAACTTTTGAAAGCAATACCCATGAATCAACGTCAAGCACTGATCGCGGCTGCCATGGCAGCGCTGTGCGTATCCGCAACCACAGCGACCACCGCGGCTTCGAAAATGGAAAAATGCTACGGCGTAGCAAAGGCCGGCCAAAACGATTGCGCCTCTTCTAACGGCTCGCATTCCTGCGCCGGTCAGGGGTGGACCGACAACAGTCCTAGCGATTGGAAGTATGTCGCCAAGGGAACCTGCGTCACTATGGGCGGCAAGCTCACCGGCACAAAGTAGCCACTCTGGCTGCGCAAGTGCTGTAGGCAGCCCCGGGTGGATTCGCGCGTTTTGCAGGGTGTGGGTGTGGGCCTTCGCTGGCCGCACTTTCGGGAGTTTCTCGAGCACAAGCAGCAAGCCGACTGGCTTGAAGTCCATACCGAAAACTTTCTCGAGCAGGCCGGCTGGGGCTGGCATGTCTTGCAGACCCTGCGGCTCGACTATCCGCTGAGTTTGCATGGCGTGGGGCTGGGTTTGGGCTCGGCGCGCGGCTTTTCCGAGCAGCATCTTGAGCGCGTGCGCAGTTTGGTGGAACGCCTGGAGCCTGCCTTGGTATCCGAGCATCTGTGCTGGTCTGCGGTGTCAGACCGCCACCTCAATGACCTCCTGCCACTGACCCTGACGCCCGCCGCGATCACGCTGCTAAGCGAGCGGGTTACACAGGTTCAGGACCGATTGAAGCGCCAGATCCTGCTGGAAAACGTCTCGGCCTATGTCCGCTTCGAGACTGACGAGATGAGCGAAGCCGAGTTTCTGGCGGAACTGGCGCGGCGAACCGGCTGCAGACTCCTGCTCGATATCAACAACCTTTATGTCAACCAGTGCAACCACGCCGAGGATGCTTTGGCCGCCATCGCGGCCATCTCCCCGGGCAGCGTGGGCGAGATTCACCTGGCCGGCCACCTGGTCACGCCAGACGGATTGATCGACAACCATGGCTCGCGGGTCGCGGACGATGTCTGGGATCTCTACAAGGCTGCGCTACAGCGTTTCGGCAAGGTACCAACGCTCATTGAATGGGATACCGATATTCCGGCACTGGGGGTGTTGCTGGAAGAAGCCGATAAAGCGCGCACCCAACTCCAAAACTGCCTCCAGCCCGACACCGTCATTCCGAGCCGGACCGGACCTGCGCCCTCTTTTCCGCCGGAGCCGCCGGCGACCGCCCACGCCCACCCTTCAAAATCCTTGGTGGCGCTGGCACGGGTCCAGCAAGCCTTCTGCGAAGGCCTGTTTGACGTCTCGCTGGCTGAAGCCGCGCTGGCCCATTTCGGCGGGAGCCACGCGGGGCACGGCTACGCACTCTACCGGGGTAACCTGCGCTCTACATGGCGCAAGGTGCTCGCCGCGGCTTACCCGGTAACCGAGCAGCATGTCGGAGCCGAATTCTTCGGCGGTTTAAGCCTTGCATACGGCAACAGCCAGCCCTCGGTCAACGGCGACCTCAACCTGTTTGGCGAGCAGTTCGCCGATTTCCTCGCGGGCTTCCCTCCTGCCGCAGAACTGCCCTATCTTGCGGATCTGGCACGGCTCGAATGGTGTATGCACCGTGCAGAGTTTGCGGCGGACTGCACCGCCTTGAGCAGTCTGGAAATCACCGCCATCCCGCCTGAGCAGCTCGAAGTCGCGCGCTTTCAAATGCATCCGGCCTGCAGCCTGCTGGCCTCGGATTGGCAGGTCCTTGCCTTGTGGCAGGCGCACCAGACGGGCGGCCCGCCCTTACCCACAGACATGGCCAGCCCCTGCCAGGGCGTGGTGACGCGGGCGCGCTGGAAAGCCACGCTGACACCGCTTTCCTCTGCGGCTCATGCCGCCTTGCGAAAGCTCAGTACGGGGGCGCGTTTCGGCGAGGCGCTTGACGCGGCCTGCGAGATCGAACCGGCATTTGATTTGGGCACACATCTCAGCCAATGGATGGCGCTGGTTACCTTCAGCGCCATCGCCGTACCACTGCCGGTGATCGACCAAGAATAAAACCGCAGCGCCCCTGCCCGGTATGAGGCATATCCTGGACCTGGACCTCTCGGCGATTGACTCCTGAAGCAGATTCCCCCTCGCGAAGCTGCGCCAGCACCGCCGGTCTGGTCACAGACTGCTCAAGCCAAGTGAGGGTTTGTCGTCAGACCCGGGGGCGCACCATTGCCCCGAATCAGGACACACACTGACCCGCGCCCCACAGAACCAGACTTGTTCCTCATCAAGTTGCAAGGCACAAGCAGGCTCGGTGTCGAAAACGATGCCCAGCGCGCGCGCGAGTGCCAGGTTCTCGATGGGCAACTCCCAGGTCAAAAACAATTGCGTGCAGTCCCGCCCGGGCGCAAAGTGCGCCGCGTCAAAGCCGCTGCTCCCGCGCTCAATGACCGCGTGCGGCTGGCCTGTGTCAAACACCACGGCGGTGCCCCGCACCAAGGGGATGCGCTGGCCGGTGAAGGGGAAATACAGGTCCAGCCCCCGGTCTTCGCTCAAAAACAGGTTGGCAAAGGCGGCGCCGCCGTACTGCGCGCCGTCGTGGTGGTACCTGGCGCCGCGGCAGGCCATCAGGGCCAGCTCGCAGTCATCCAGCAGAGGCAGACCCAGCGTGCGCGTCCAGTCCGACATGGCCTGCACGCAGTGGCGCAGCTCAGGCCAGCGCGCCCGGGTGCGGGCCAGCGGCAAGGCTTCGACGTCGCCGGGCACCAGCGCCAGATTCAGCGACACCTCGCGCTGCCAGTCGGCGCTCACCTTGGCGGGCGGCGCCGGCACATCGAGCGTAGCGGTCAGCACGAGCGCACTGACGCTGCGGCTGCGCAGGGCCTCGCCACTGCGGAAAAAGGAAACATGGCTTTCGGGCGTAACCAGATCGGGGGTATCAAGGGCGGGGGTAACAAGGGCGGGGGCAAGGGGGCTCAATGGGCTCATGCGGGCCAGTGTAGACAGGCGTCGCGTGCTACGCTTTCGCCCATGTTCACGCCCTCTCAAGCCAATGTGCGCCAGTTCTTTTGCGCGGTCTACGCCAAAAGCCTGGCCGGCTCGCCACTGGACGCGATGGAAACCATCGTCAGCCAATGGATTGACGAGCACCCCGAATACCATGCCGATTTCGCCGATGCCGAGGCCGCCGTGGCCAGGATGTACGAGGTCAGCGACGGCAAGACCAACCCGTTTTTGCATTTGTCGATGCACCTGACGATCAGCGAGCAGTGCTCGATTGACCAGCCACGCGGCATACGCCAGGCGGTGGAGTTGCTGACGGCCAGGCGCAATTCGCTGCATGCGGCGCACCACGAAACCATGGACTGCCTGGGGCAGATGGTCTGGGAAAGCCAGCGCGCCGGCCGCCCGCCGGACGGTGACGCTTATATTGACTGCGTGCAACGCTGCGCCACGCGCGACTGAGCGGCGCCGCCAGGATTCTGTAGCGCTTTCAAGAGGAAAGAGGACCCGGACCATGCCAAGAAAATTTGTAGACCTCTCCATCTTTCTGGAAAACGATATCGTGAGCGACCCGCCCGCGTTTGCGCCCAAGATCCAGTACTTCAGCCATGAAAACACCTTCGAGCAGATCGAGCCCTTCTTTCCAGGGCTGACGCGGCAGGACCTGCCCGACGGCGAGGGCTGGGCGGTGGAGACGGTGCAGCTGTCAACCCACAACGGCACGCACCTGGACGCGCCCTACCACTTTCACTCGACCATGGACGATGCCCTGGGCGAGAAAAAGCCCGCCATCGCGATCCACGACGTGCCGCTGGACTGGTGTTTTCAGCCGGGCGTGAAGCTCGACTTTCGCCACCTGCCAGACGGCCATGTGGTCACGGCGCAAGAGGTCGAGCAGGAGCTCGCGCGCATCGGCCACACGCTGAGCCCGCTGGAGATCGTGGTGATCAACACCCGTGCTGGCTCGCGCTATGGCTTCAACGATTACGTGGCCAGTGGCTGCGGCATGGGCTATGAAGCCACCATGTATTTGCTCGAGCGCGGCGTGCGCCTGACCGGCACCGATGCCTGGAGCTGGGACGCGCCCTTTGTGCACACGGCCCGCAAATACGACGAAACCCGGGACGCTTCGCTGATCTGGGAAGGCCACAAGGCGGGCCGCGACATCGGTTACTGCCACATCGAAAAAATGCACAACCTGGAGGCGCTGCCCCCCACGGGGTTTTTCATCAGCTGCTTTCCGCACAAGATTCGAGGCGCTTCGGCGGGCTGGACGCGCGCCGTCGCGATTTTTGACGATGCGCTGATGGCGACCAAACCAGCCTGAAAGAAAGCGGCCTGAAAGAAAGCCGCCCCAATGCAAAAAGCCCGGTCAAACAACCGGGCATTTTGCATTGGGGAGTTACCCGCTTTTAACGCCAGCGGCTTTGCGGCTCGACTTTGAGATCGCCCTGAACCGAGGCCAGGTAGTTGGCCAGTTGCTTGAGCTCTGCGTTGCTGTATTGCTTGGCCATGCTGGCCATGATGGCGTTGCCGCGGCCAACGACGGCGTTGGTGTCGTTTTTGTAGGACTTCAGGGCCACGTAGAGATAGTCAGCGTGCTGGCCGCCGATTTTGGGGTAGGAAGGATCAATCGGCATGCTGAAATTGGCGCCGTGGCAAGACGCGCAATTGGCCTTGGTCAGGAGAGCAGCGACTTGCGCGCTGGGGGCTTTGGCTTCCTTGGGTACTGACTGGCCTTCAACCACGCCGTGGCCA